>DASXUA010000761.1:0-1506 GCA_036505095.1 Phycisphaerae bacterium | reverse complement strand
GTGGCTCGGTGTAGAAGCACTGGCGGAGGAGGGGTTCCTCATCGAGGTTGATGCTGTGGCGGTAGTCGAGTAATAACGGGCGGCGCAATCTAACAAGTGATTCGAGCCGAC
The DNA here is from genome assembly GCA_036505095.1 of Phycisphaerae bacterium. Classification (GTDB taxonomy): domain Bacteria; phylum Planctomycetota; class Phycisphaerae; order UBA1845; family UBA1845; genus DASXUA01. The sequence continues at coordinate 1,395 of DASXUA010000761.1, read as the reverse complement.
GCCGAACCAGCAAGTCTGTCATGCGAGGCTTGCTGTTAGCGTAGATGACTCAGGCGCTGCTCAATTCCAGCGTTGGGCATCTTTGTTGATTAATGCGATCTGAATCAAGGAAAGGAGATCATAATGGCTGAAGCATCAAGTTTGGGAGTAAGTAACGTCGTTCTCGTCCATGGTGGCTTTGTGGACGGATCTGGTTGGGAAGGGGTCTATAAGATCCTGAGGAAGGACGGCTACACGGTCAGCATCGTTCAAAATCCGACGATATCGCTAGCAGACGATGTCGCCGTAACCAAGCGCAGTGTCGCCGTGCAGAATGGCCCAGTGATTCTCGTCGGCCACTCCTACGGCGGAGCGGTGATCACCGAGGCCGGCAACGATCCAAAAGTCGCGGGGCTTGTCTACATTACCGCCTTTGCCCCGGATAAGGGCGAGTCGGTCTCCACGCTTATCAAGGATCCCCCGCCGGGCGCGCCAGTGCCACCGATACTGCCGCCGCAGGACGGCTATCTATTTCTCGACAAGGCGAAGTTCGCTGGCGCATTCGCGGCTGACGTGGACGATGAAAGAGCTGCGTTCATGGCAGACTCACAGGTCCCATGGGGCTTGGATGCGCTCAACGGCACGATCAGCGAGCCGGCTTGGAGGACCAAGCCGAGCTGGTACCTGGTTGCCACCGACGACAAGATGATCCCACCGCCGGCTCAGCACTTCATGTCCAAGCGCGCGGGTTCGACTGTCGTCGAGGTCGGGGGCAGTCACGCGATCTACGTGTCGCAGCCGAATGCGGTGGCCGCGCTCATAGAAAGGGCCGCAGGGAAAGTGAAGGCGGCGGCGAGCTAAGCCTGGCAGACGCGGCAACGCCTTTGGAGTGCGGCGACGTGAGCACCCCAACGCGGCTGCCGCGCTGGGGACCCCGCCTGTCGCCGCTTTGGTCTGCCGCGACCTGTCGAGGCCACGATCCGCTTGAAGCTACTCACAGAGTTCGGCGCCAGGCCGCCTCAGGTCAAAGCGGTGACAGGTCACCGCACTCCAAAAGAACCCTCTTAATTTTGCGGGTCCTCGGGAACCGGCAAGACGATCCGTGCGCGGTGACGAACATAGTCGATACAGTCACCTTGATTAACGAAGGTACGCGGCTGAGTAAAGTTCATCCAGCCGTCGTCCCTGCATTCGCCGTCACTTTGTGGAGGACCACAGCGGCGGTCCGGGAGATTCACCGTTGTTGGTTTTCCCTGAGGGACGATAAAAGTGTTGTAAACTACGACATCCTCCGTGGCGCTGAGATTCTTCGCTCTGTGAACATGGCCATCCAGCTCCTCGAAACTTTGTCCCGGAGTGAGCGTTTCCTCGCCGCCACATCCCTCCTCCACGGTCAATGCACCGCTTTTTACGACG
>DASXUA010000760.1:0-24867 GCA_036505095.1 Phycisphaerae bacterium | reverse complement strand
CGGTGGAAGCGTGACCGGCTTCTGTGAGCGCAGGTGACACCCGATGCGTTCCAATCTGCGTCCGATCTTTTCAAGCTGGCTGACGGCCCAGGCATGCTCGTGTCCTACCGTCATCGGATCTTCTCCGGCGGCGCTGCGGTCCTTGTGCACCATCAGCCCGTCCAACAATTCGTATGGCTCGCCTTCCGGCAGGAAGCCGGCCGCGATCAAATTGTGGTATTGATCCACGGTCCAGGGCATCAGCAGCGTGCGCTCATCAATCAAGTCTTGCAATCGCACCGACATAGCCGAACCTCGACCTTCATCATACCCTGCTGCCTGCGGCGGTGCACCACACCGCTCAGAGTCAGAATTGGGATACGGGCGCTCGCGTGCCTATGGTCTCGCGCAAAGGCGCAAATCCGCCAAGAGAATCGGAGCAGGGCGTTCCTTGCGCCTTCGCGCCTTTGCGCGACATTACGGCGTCCGAAGATTGCGCAATCGGGCGCGTCGGGACACCTGCCGACAATCTGCCGGCGCTACGGGAACCGCCGTGGGCGCGCGCAAAGGCGCGAAGCCGCAAAAAGGCACAAAAACGCAACAGGCAATTGTGTGCCTCTTGCGCCTTTTCGCGGCTCTTTCTTTCTTTGCGCCTTTGCGCGACATTCCGCGGGTTTATGGGCAGGCCGCCACCGTCGCGCCATTGAAGACCTGCGTAGCGCTTGCGCCGTTCAGCAACTGCACCAGGCGCAGCAGGTCCTGCGTGTTGACCACGACGCCGCCGGGCTCGTTGCTGCGGTTGATGTTGTAGCGCGCCCGATTCGCCGGCAAATTTGCCATACCGTCGTTCAGGCGCTGCACCAGAGTGAGCAGGTCTTGCGTGTTCACGCTGCCGTCCAGGCTCGTGTCGCCCGGGAGCACCTGATATTGCAGCTTCTGTCCGGCGCTGGTGCCGGCGAACGTGAAGGTGATGCACTCGCGCGGCGGCGGCGGCGCGCTGAGGCTGATGAGATACGGCCCCGCACCGCTACCGCTGACGGCCGTGATGGTTGGGCAGTCGGCTTGGCCGTTGCCGGCAATGTCGGTGCAGGCGCGCGTGATGTTCGCTATCGTCGGGGCCGGCGTGATGGGACCGCTGAACGTCACGCTGATCATCGCATACGTAATCGGCCCCTCGTCTGGCGTGCTGGCTACGCCGATGCCCTGCGGCGTCAGTGTGGGAGTCGTGTTCTGCAAGACGTCGCGGAAGACGCCCGGTCCATACGGGCTGGAGGTCGGCGGGTTGGCCGATACGATCGAAACGGCGCTGGTGGCCAGCGCCACGAAATGCACGTTGTCTTCCAGATTGATCCAGCCGATGTTCTCGCCCCAGACGAAGCCGCGCAGCCGTCCGGCCTCGATGCGCGCCGGCAGCGGTGGGGTGGCCAGCCCGCCGCCGTCGAAGTTGATCCAGCCGACGTTTTCGCCCCAGGCCAGGCCGTGCAGCAGGCTGCCCGCGCCGACGTTCACGCCGAAGTCCGAGCCGTTCGCGTTGGCATAGCTGACACCGTTGGCCGGCGTGCCATCGCCCACGTTAATGAACCCGATGTTCTCGCCCCAGATAAATCCGGACAAGAACGTGGCGCCGATGTTGACGCCCTGCGCGGCGCCGTTGGCATCGCGCCAATTGGTCCAGCCGACGTTCTCGCCCCAGGCGAACTTATTCACCGGATCGATGTTCGACTGGGCCCACGCGGCCGTCGCCAGGCCGCACATGACGCCGACGAATGAGGCATATTGAATCTTCATCGCTGTCCCCCGCCACTAATAAGAAAAGTTCGCCCACGGATGGTTCGCGCCGCCGGTGGCGGAAATATCACCCACGCCAGCGACATTCACGATCGGCCCGAAGCTGTTGCCGGCGCCCGTGACATAGTTGCCGCCGGTATTCGCGCGGGCGGTGTTGCGCAACACGATGATGTTGGTTCCGCCAGTCAGGTTAATCCCGACACCGGTACTGCGCGTCACGGTGTTGCCCTCGATGCGCGCCCCGCTGGGATTGAAAAACATCTCGATGCCATGATTGCCTGAGCTGTCGATCTGGTTATTGAGCGCCACCGCGCTGTTGCCCATTCCCAGCCCAGTCCCGGTGCTGCCGCTGATGATACAGTTGGTTGCCACCGCGCCGTCGCCGATGAAGATTCCGACGCCGTTGGTACGCGCGGCGCAGTTGGCCAATGTGGCTCCAAAGAAACAGCCAAATCCCTGGCCGTTTCCCCAGGCGCTGCAGCCGGTGAGGCTCGTACCCTCGTACGCGATGAAGCCACTGTTGGTATTGCCTTGAGCGACACAGTTGGCAATGCTGCCGGCGACGGTCGTTAGACCGTTGCGATGGTTATCACTGAGGCGGAGGTCGCGATAGATGCAATTACTGCTGCCGAAGACGCCGTTGATGCCGTCTCGGCCCCAGTTGCGCACGGTGCCGTTGATGATGGTGATGTTCCTCCGCTGCACGAACGGCACCTGATCGGTGGTGATCCCGTCGAAATCGCCGGAGCCGGTGCCCAGCACGGAGAACCCGTTCAGGTCGAGGGTCACGTTATCGGCCGCGATTTGAATGCCGTGTTTGCCGGGCAGCCCTTGAATATCGCCGGTGAGGTAATAGGAGCCCGGCTGCGAAATCAGGATGAGCGCCCCGGCGGAGCCGGGCAGCGATTGGACCGTCGTGCGCGGCTCGACCACGTCGAGCGCTTTCATGGTGGACGTGACGGGTCCCGGCGGCGGATTTAGGCTGCCGGCCTGGGCAAACCAGGCGCCGACGATCAGGATAGCGAGGCAGACGGGCAGGATTCTGCGGACAAGTTCTCTTTTCATGCTTCCTTCCTCCAATGTTTATTCTGGACGCGAGATTCCTATTTCATTTCGCCTCCGCGATTTCCAACGAACTGCGCATGTGGTCAACACAGCTCCAAGCAGGCGGACGGCACGAGAATACCAGTGTATCGCAACATGTTCGCCTATGGTCAATACGAAAAGTTCGCGTTGGCGTCGGTTGAGCCCAGGCTGCTCACGGCGGAGAAACCGGACACGGCCGCGCTGGCCGGCGCGCGGCGGTCGATGATCGGCCCAAAGACGTTGTTGGCGACGATGACCCAGTCGGTGGTGTTGCCCGCGCAGGTGTTCCTGATAATGATGTTGCCGGCGAAGTCCACGTCGATGCCACGGTCGGCCCCGGTGCAGTTGTTGCCCTCGATGCTGTTGTCGGTGGAGGTCGCGTGGACGCCCGCGCCGTCGCCGCTATTGCCGTTGAGCGAGCATGTGTTGCCCCGAATGGTGCACTGGGAAGAGCACTGTATGCCGTCGAGGGTGTTGGCGCGGGTGGAACAACCGGCGACCGTGCAGCCAAACGTGACGTCGATGCCGTCGCCGGCGTTGAGTCGGGTGGAACATTCGGCGACCGTGCAGCCGTTGCCGGTGTTGATGCCATCGCCGCCGTTGCCGGTCGCGGTGCAGTTCGAGATCGTGCAGCCGCTGGCGAGGCCGATGCCGACGCCGGTGTTGCCGTCTGCCGAGCAGTTCGAGACCGTGCAGCCATCGGCGGTGCCGATGCCGACGCCGGTGTTGCCCTCCGCCGAGCAGTTCGAGACCGTGCAGCCGTTGGCGGTCCTGATGCCATCGCCGGTGTTGCTGGTCACCGTGCAGTGCGAGACCGTGCAACCGTCGGCGGCGCTGATGCCGATACCGCCCTTCTGGTACGCCGAGCAGTTCGAGACCGTGCTGCCGGGGCCGGCGAGGATGCCGTTGCCGGTGTTGCCTCTGACGAACAGGTCGGCCAGGCGGCAGTTGGTGGCCCCAAGGGTCTGTAGATCGATGTCTTCGTCGCCCCAGGAGCGGAGCGAGCCGTTGACCACCGCGATGTTCACCAGGCCGCCCAAGGTGACGCTCACGCCGTCGAAGGCCCCCATCGCGGCGACGCCCGCCAGGTCAAACCCGTTGAGGTCGAGCGTGACGCCGCTGGCGACGATCTCGATGCCGTGCTTACCGACGACGCCGGTGATGTTGCCCGTGAGGTAGTACGAGCCGGGCAGGGTGATCTTGAAGAGGCTGTCGGCGTCGCCAGGCGTGTTGATCGCGTTGATCGCGATCCGCGGCTCGACCTCGGTCAGCGTCTTGTGCGTCGGCGCCACCGGCCCCGCCGGCGGGTTCAAATCGCCGGCGAGGGCGATGAGGCCGGTCGCGGCGATGCCGGCGCCGAGGGCGAGGGTGACGATTCGGTTCTTGCGGGTCATGGGTATTACCTCTTTCGTCTCCTGGCGGTCGGTTCTTCTCAATACGTGAAGTTCGCGTTGGGGTCGGTTGAGCCCGGGGCCACGCCGCCCGTGTTGCCCAGGATGGCCGCGCCGGTCACGCCTTGGACGACGAGGCAGACGTTCCCGGCCACGACGTCCCAGTTGGTCGTGTTCCCCGAGCAGATGTTGCGGGTGATGAAGTTGCCGGCGGCGTCCACGTCGATGCCGCGGTCAGAGCCTGTGCAGTTGTTGCTCTCGATGCGGTTGTCGGAGTTGGTGGCGTGGATGCCAGCGCCGCTGCCGGCTCCGCTGCCGTTGGACGAGCAGGTGTTGCCGCGGATCACGCACTGGGAAAAACACACGATGCCGTCGAGGGTGTTCTGTCGGGCGGTACAGTCGGCGACCGTGCCGCCGCTGGTGCTGATGCCGATGCCGGTGTTGGAGAACGCCGAGCAGTTCGAGACCGTGCTGCCGTCGTTGGTGCTGATGCCGGTGACGGTGTTGGAGGACACCGAGCAGTTCGAGACCGTGCTGCCGGCGCCGACGAACATGCCGTTGCCGGCATTGCCGCTGGCGAGCAGGTCGGCCACGCGGCAGTTGATCGCCGCAGAGGTCGCCAGGTCAACGCCCTCATCGCCCCAGTTGCGGACCGAGCCGTTGACCACCGCGATGCTCGTCAGGCCGCCCACGGTAGTGCTTACCCCGTCCAGCGAGCCGGCGACCCCCAGCAGGTCAAACCCGTTGAGGTCGAGCGTGACGCCGCTGGCGGCGATCTCGATGCCGTGCTTGCCATTGACGCCGACGACGTCGCCAGTCAGGTAGTACGCTCCTGGTGAGTTGATGACGTACAGGGCTGTTGCAGAACCTGACAGCGACTGCACGAGCGTGCGCGGCTCGACCACATCGAGCGCCTTCATGGTCGGCGCAACCGGCCCGGGTGGCGGGTTCAGATTGCCGCCCAGGACTAACGTGCAAACGCCGACGGCGCAGACAGCAATGACAATGGCTTTGGGACGTGCGTTCATGCGATTCCTCCTCCAATTGCCTCGCGCGACGAACACGGCCAGCCGGCGCTCCGCAGCCTGTGGACGTGCGCATCTTACGTCAGACCAAGATCGCCATGGTGCGCACTTCGGAAAATCAGTACGAGAAATTCGACCATGACGCCTCGCTGCCCACGCCGGACCCGCCCGTCGCACCGGAAATGGCCGGGCTGAGCGTGCCTTGGAAGATCACGCCGACGACGTTGTCGGCGACGATATCATACTGCGTTGTGTTGCCGCGGGCCGTGTTGCGGACGATGAAATTACCCTCGAAATCTACATCAATGCCGCGCGTGTTGTCCGTGACGTTGTTGCCTTCGATGCGGTTACCGTCGCCGGTAACTTGAATCCCGGCGACATTGCTGTCGCAAGTGTTCTGCGAGATCAAGCTGTTGGATGCAACTTCGATGCCCGCCACGCCGTTGGAAGACGCCGAACAGCCGATAATCGTGGCTCGGCCCGAGCCGGCGACGATGCCGGAGCCGCCATTGAGCCGGGCGCTGCATCCATTGATGGTGGCGCCGGTGCCCAGCAGGATGCCATCGCCGTCATTGAGATAGGCGGTGCAGCATTCAATGTGACCACCCGTGCCGCCGCTGATTCCGGCGCCGCCATTCAGGTACGTCGCGCAGTTGCGAATGATGCCCAGTCGATTGCAGGCGATGCCGCTGTTTCCATTCGATGTGGCCAGAACGCCTTCGATGAGCGAGGCCGAGCCCAGGCCGCCGGCCGACAGAGCGATGCCATCGCCGTCCCAGTTGCTGACGATTCCGTTGCGGATTGTCAGGTTGTCGAAGGCGCCGCCATCCGTGGCGATGCCTTCGAGCGATCCGGCAGCGCCGCGGACCCCAAAACCCATCAGGTCGATCGTGACGCCCGAGAACGCGATCTCGATGCCGCGCTTCCCATTGGCGCCGATCACGTGTCCGGTGAGGTAATAGGACCCGGCCTGCGTGATGCGGTACACCGAATCCGCGTCGCCCGGGGTATTCATGGCGTTGATGGCGATGCGTGGCTCGACTTGGGTCAGCGGTTTCATCGTTGGGCTAACCGGCCCGGGTGGCGGGTTCAGATCGCCGGCATTGAGCCAGACCACGGTAGCGAGAGTGGCGGTGATCAAGACTGGCTTGGCGATGCGCAATGTCCGCTGAGTCATGCTTCACCTCTTCCTGTGCCCCACACGGCGCGCCGCTGTCCGGCAGCGCCGGTGGGCACGGTTTGAGAACGATGTCCAGCGCGGCCGCGAGAGCCGCGCCTTGGTCGCGATTATAGCGATTGGACAGGCCTATTTCGAGAGTGCCGCGAGGATTCGGCAGCCTTCGCGGAGTCTAGCGTCGGGAACGGCGTAACTGAGGCGGAAATGGTCGTTCTGGCGGCTGAAGACGCGGCCGGGGATAACGATCACCTTGCGCGCGATCGCGGTCTCCACGAATGCATTCGCGTCCGGGAATCCGCGCGGCACGCGCGGAAAGATGTAGAACCCGCCCGACGGGCGCACAAATTCAAAGGCGCCGGACAGTTCGGCCACGACGAGGTCGCGTTTGTTGCGATAGGCGGCAACTTGTGCGCTCATGTTGGTGCGCAGCGCTTCGACGCCCGCGACCTGCGCCATGTGCGGCGCGCACACGAATGTGTACTGCTGGACCTTGACCATCTGCTCGATTAACTCGGCCGGTCCGGCCGCATAGCCCAGCCGCCAGCCGGTCACGCCGTAGCTCTTTCCGAAGCCGCGCAGCAGCAGCGTGCGCTCCGGCGCGAAGCTCACCGGGCTCGGTACGGGCTCGTCGTAGCTCAGGACGTTGTAAATCTCATCGCTGATGAGCAGCAGGTCCCGCGCACGGGCCAGCTCGGCGACGGCCTGTACACGCGCGCGCTCATACACCACGCCGGTAGGGTTCGAGGGCGAATTCAGCAGGATGATTTTGGTGCGCGGCGTGATGGCGGCGGCGAAGCGCTCAGGGTCGGGCATGAAGCGCGCATCGAGCGGCACCGGCACCGGCTCGCCGCCCAGCAGGCGCACCAAATACGGATACGAAACGAAATACGGGTCGCCGAAGAGCACCTCATCGCCGCTGTCGAGACAAGCGGCCAGCGCTGTCGTCAGGCCGCCGGAGACCCCGCACGTCACCATGATGGTCGGACGCCAGTCCGGGAATTCGCGCGTCAAGGCGGCGCCGATGGCTTCGCGCAGCTCCGGCACACCCGCGGACGCGCTGTAGCCGTTGCGATTCGCGCGAATGGCCTCCACCGCGGCGCGTTTGATCGGCTCGGGCACTTCGAAATCGGGCTGGCCGATGGACAGATTGATCGCTTCCGGCATCGTGCGGGCGATGTCGAAGTACGTCCGGATCCCCGAGGGCGGGATGTTGGTGATGCGGCGCGCGATAAAGTCCATGATTTAGAAACTGGAAACTAGAAACTAGACGTTCGACCGGAAGACGACAGAATTCCGCAAGCCGTCGCGACGGCCCGCTCCGCGTAGTTTTGTAGTCTCCAATCTCTAGTTTCTAGACGCTACTTTCCCTTGCCGGCCGGCTTGGCCGGGGCGCCTTTGCCCGCCGTGGCCGACTTCGCGCCGGCGGCCGACTTCGCGCCGGCGGCCGGTTTCGCACCAGCGGCGGGCTTTCCCCCCGCCGCGGGCTTTGCCCCAGCCGCGGTCGGTTTGGCCCCTTCGGCGCCCGCGGCCGCAGGCGTGCCGGCCGCAGCGGCGCCGGCGGGCGCAGCTTCCTTTTCCTTCTTGGTCTTGCCGCCCGTGGCTACCTTGCGGTGTGCGACTTTCGGCAGACCGAACGGATCGCGGCCATCATCCCAGCGCTCCATCTCTTTGAGCTTATCGATCCGCTCCGCCCGCCCAAGAACATTCCGGTGGCGGCTCAAACTGGCTTTGCTCTTGAGTGACTTGTCCATCGACATGTGGTCGTTGCTCCTGAGGCTCATTTGCCCTTCGGTTCAGAACCGCGAGCGTGAGCGAGCGTGATTCACCGGTCAGTCACGATGCGGCCGATCAATAGCGCTCCCTTACGGTCGCGGTTCTGAACGCGCGCCGCTGGCGGGTATTACGGCGCTACCATTGATCTTTGTTCAGCGTCATCAACTGGCCGTCGAGCTTGTAACGCCCGCCAGCCTTCCAATAGCCCTGCCCGATGCTTTGAATCTTCTTCCAGTATTGATCGAGCGCCGCCTTCTGCGCCGCATCATCCTGATCGAAGCCGCGTGTCGCGATCAGCGTGAATTTCCCCCGTTTGCCGAGCTCGACGACTTCGGATTCGATGCCCTTGTCTTTCAGGAACTGCTGAGCCCGGACGGCGTCATCGCGGGACTCCTGAAAATGCTGAACGGCGACATAGGTTCGCCCCTTCACCCAGCCACTGACCGTTCCGCTGGCCGGCGCCGCGAGCGGATTCGTCGGCGCCTCGCTGCTTTTGGCGGGCGGCGTCACCGTCGTGGGTCGCGCCGCCGAGGCCTTCGGCGTCGATTCGCTCGTGGCGACCGGTGAGCTGCCGATGCCGTTAAAGACGCTCCGATCGATCGGTTTATTGCGCGCGGCGTCGATCTCATCGATCGGCCGCTCGGGAAGTTCCGTGCTGCGCGCCTGATAGCCCTCGCGGCGGCCCACGTTGCGCCCTGAGCGGCTGCCAAGCGAATAGGCCGTGGCGACCACCACCAGGAACGCGAACAGCAGCACCGCGCCGCCGATCGTGCCGAGCGCGAACTTCAGCCGGCCGCCGTCAATCTCGATCCAAGTCGCGCGCGACGCGGTCGGGCTTACCGTCGGCGCCAGCGTCGGCTCGTCCGTCGGGGTCGCTGCCACAACCATCGGCGCCGGCTCGCTCGCCGGTGGACGCTCGGGCTCTGTGGAGTTCCACCAGGCCGGCGCGAGCGCCTTACCCGCGCGTGAGCCTTTCGGATCGCTGCGGATGACTTCGAATAACGCCGGTCCATGCTTGGACTTGGACATCGCGATGCCTCCCTGCAAAACGGCGGCGGACTCATCCCCTATGGCGTGCAGGATAGGCATTCGGCGCGATTTTGCAAGAGCGAATCGGCGGCGGGCTTGCCGCCTCCGGGCGTGACGCTACACTATGGGCTGGCCGCGCGGGCCGACTCGTTCGCGCGCCGCCCATGGACGAGGTGCCCGATGCATTACCCGAAACGGATCAGTAAGGTCAAACGCGCCCGCAAGCAGGGCTTTCTGGCCCGCATGAGCACCGCCCGCGGACGCAAGCTCATCAACCGCAAGCGTCGCCACGGCTTCAAACGCCTCAACGTCGCCACCGCGAAGTGAGTTAGCGGCATTGCGAAGGCGCACGCCAACTTCGACGATTAGCTGCGAGCCAATAACTCGCGCGTCGACCGCCGGTAAGCAACGCGCGCCGCTTGCGGAGCCCCTTCGACCATGCTGCGAGTTTCAAAGGTAGGATCGCGCCCCGTGCCTCAAAAAAGCGGGGCCCACCCCCGCCGTAGGAGAGGGTGGGCCCAAGGCTTAAAAGCTGCCGTCAGAGCAGCTACGTGCGCTGCCCTACGGCAGCCTACCTATGCTAGATACCACGGATCACCTCCTTCTGGAAACGGGAGCCCCCCGGACCGGCCGCGATAGCATGCGCGACCCTCTGCCGGGCCTCGTCCCCCCGCAGACCGTCGCCTGCGGGCACAACGCGCGGGAGAAAAGGAGTTCGCCCCCGCTCGGTGAGGCCTGCACGCGTGTGATCGCTTCGCCCATCATTCCGAAGGACCAGCACGGTCAGCGCCTCACGTCTTCATCGTAGCTCATAGGCCCCCGGCATGTCAAAAGGAATTCGGACCCAATAACCGCCAAGGGCGCCAGGAGGAACCGCCACGACGCCAAGAACGCCAAGATATTGGTAGGCCTGTCCGGTCTTGGCGATCTTGGCGTCCCGCCACGGCGGATCCTGCGGACTTGGTGGTTGAAAAAAAGCTCCGTCGCGGTTTCAGACGATCAGCATCGCGTCACCATAGCTATAGAACCGATAACCGTGCTCGACCGCGTGCCGGTACGCCAGCCGGACCAACTCCAGGCCCCCATAGGCCATCACCAGCGCCAGCAGCGTGCTGCGCGGCAGATGGAAGTTGGTGAGCAGGGCGTCGATGGCGCGATAGTGGTAGGGCGGGTAGATGAAAAGGTCCGTCCAGCCTTGGCCCGCCTGGATGCGTCCGGACTGATCGACGCAAGTCTCCAGGACGCGCGCCGCGGTCGTGCCGACCGCCACAATTCGGCCGCCGGCCGCGCGGGCGGCGTTGATCATCTTGGCCGAGCTGCCCGCGACTTCGTACCACTCCGGATGCATCGCATGCTGCTCGATGCGTTCCGCCGCGATCGGGGCGAAAGTCCCCAAGCCGACGTGCAGCGTGACCGGCGCCACGCGCACGCCACGACGCGTGATCTCGGCCAGCAGTTCCTCCGTGAAATGCAGCCCGGCTGTAGGAGCCGCGACCGCGCCGGGCCGCCGCGCATAGACCGTCTGATAACGCTGGCGGTCGCGCGCCTCGCCCTCGTCGTCAGATGCCCGCCGGATATAGTGCGGCAGCGGCGTGCGCCCGACCTGCCGCAGGACGACTTCGGCCGTCAGTGGCTCAGATAGCTCGAGTTCCCAATGACCTGGGCCGGCCGCGCGCCGCGCGCTGCCCGTGATCTCAGGATTGCCCGCGAACGCCAGGGCCTCGTGCTCGCGCACCCGCGCGGCGCCCCGCAGCAGGACCTCCCAGCGCCCAGCCGCGATTTCGCGCAGAAAAAGTCCCTCGATCCGGCCGCCCGTGCGGCGGCGCAACTCGAATTTCGCGGGCACCACGCGCGTGTCGTTGATGACCAGGCAATCACCGGCCCGCAGCAGCCCCGGCAGGTCGACGATCCAGGCATCGTTGACGCATCCGCGCACGCGGTCCACGACCAGCAGCCGCGCCGCGTCCCGCCGTTCGAGCGGCGCCTGGGCGATGCGCTCCACGGGCAACTCATATTCCAGATCATCCAGGCGGAAGCTGTTGCTCATGCGGCCATGATCAGCGGCCAGCCGCCACCACGCCACAATCGGACCGCCAAGACGCCAAGAACGCCAGGAGGAACAGGGCGACTGCCGGCGTGGGAGTCCGCGAAGCGGAGCTAATCATCTTGGCGTCCCGCCACGGCGGACCCTTCGGATTTGGCGGCTGCCCGCCGATCTGGGGCACACCCCACCGAGCTTCGATGGATCGCCACGACGCCTTGCGCGAATGTCGCTATTCTGTTCTCGTCCCGAAGGGACCGCGGCGCAGGCTGCATCCCTTTTTTGGCTGGCTGGCGTCGTGGCGGTTGCCCGCAACGCTGGGCACACCCGGTCTTGGCGATTCAAGCGCGTGTTGCTTGAGACCGACGTGAGTTGCGTCGCCGCCACAGCGCGTTCACAGCGGTGCGGTCAGCGCAGCTTACCCAGCCAAGACAGGCGGAACGGCGCGCACGTTCACCAGTGCCACTTCGCGTGTGCGTTCCCATTCGCATCCTCGAGCGGCCCGACGGCATAAGCATTGCCGGACTCTGGCTCGCTTCGGTGGGCGTGCCGCCGGCGCCCGCCGGACCACACAGGTGCTTTCCCGGGGGAAGTCGTAGCCAGCGTCGGTGCCAAGAAGGCAAATCGCGTGCCGATCGCTGGAAGCGGGTCGTGCGTTCGTCTGTTTGAAATAGTTCTTCGGCGGCCGCGGTGTCGATGGGGCGGGGGCAGTTCGGACTCACTCGGCCCACATCGGCGGCACCCTTGACAGCCGGGACCCCAAACCCCGCCGTCAAGGGCGGGATCGACGCCGCGACCGACGTGCCGACGAGTGCCACCTACCGGAGCGGAAAGCGCCGCCGGGCGTCTATCGCATCCTTAAAGCCAGTGGCGGCTGGAGCAGTTCGTTCAGGATGATCGCGCGCCGCAACTCGGCGACTGAAAGCGCGCTACTCGGCAATGCGATTTCGGCCAGGAGCATCTCGGCCGGCTTGGGCTCAGGCAGTGACGGTTTTTTCTCGACCGGGCGCTCGACGCGCGGGGCGGCCACGATCCGCTTGGCGGGCGCCTGCGGAGTACGCGCGGGACGCTGCGCGACGAGCACGGCTGGGGCACGCTGCGCGGTCGAGGGACGCGAAGCCGGGACATTCGCGGATGTCATGACCGGGCGACGCGGCGCGGGATGAACCGGCGGCGGTGGAGCAGGCATCGGACGCCGCACGGCCGGCGCGCGGGGCGCTCGCGGCGGCCCGGAGGTTTTGGCCTCGTTCAGTTTCTTGGCGATTCCCGAGACGATCGAGATGACGACGAATAGAACCGCGCCCACGATGGGGGCCCAGTTGCTGTCCGCCAGGAATGTGTTCGCAACGACACCGACCATCCGCTACGTCTCTTTCTTCAGAACGTCAGTTCCGCCGATGGCGCGGCGCATCGAAGTATCGGCGTCGATGTTCTTCATGCGGTAGTAATCCATGATGCCCAGGTGGCCGCTGCGGAAGGCCTCGGCCATCGCCATCGGAATCTGGGCTTCGGCCTCGACCACCTTGGCCCGGTTCTCCTCGACCAGCGCCCGCATCTCGGCCTCGCGCGCTCGGGCCATCGCGGCGCGTTTTTCCGCTTCGGCCTGGAAGCGGCGCTTGTCGGCCTCGGCCTGCTCGGCCTGAACCTTCGCGCCGACGTTGGCATCCTTGTCGGGCACATTCATGTCGGCGATGTCCACCGAAAGAATCTCGAAGGCCGTGCCCGCGTCCAGCCCCGATTGCAGCGCTTCCTTGGCGATATGCGCGGGGTTTTCCAGCACGTCCTTGTAGCTGTTGGCCGAGCCGATGGCCCGCACGATCGCCTGTCCGACGCGGGCAATGACGGTCTCCTCGGTGGCGCCGCCGATCAACTGCGCGATGTTGGTGCGGACGGTAACGCGCGCCTTGCAGAGCAGGCGGATGCCGTCCTTGGCGACCGCGTCGAGCTTGTCAATGCCGCGCGCCGCGGTATCCGCGCCCGGGCAATCGATCACCTTCGGGTTCACGCTGGTGTTGACGGCATCGAGAATGTCGCGCCCGGCCAGGTCGATGGCGCAGGCCTTGCGCCAGTCGAGATCGATGTTCGCCCGGTGCGAAGCAATGATGGCCCGCGTCACGTTGGCGACGCGCCCGCCCGCCAGATAATGGCTCTCGATGTCGTTGTTGCTGATCTCGTGGATCCCGGCTTTGACGAGCTGAATCTTGCACAGCACGATCAGGCGCGAATCGACTTTGCGCAGGCGCATTCCGATCAGGTCGGAAAAGCCGATGCTGGCGCGGCTCATGAAGGCCTGCAGCCACAGGCCGAAAAACTGCATGAGGATCGCCAGAATGATCAGGGCGAACAACGCGGCGACGACGATGACGACGGTCGTCCCGGTGCCAATATCCGCCAGTGGATGGATGCTGAAAGCCGTCATGGAAAGGCCTTTCAAAAGGGACCGCTGCGGCGCGATTGGAGCGCCACGCCTGCAGTGCCGTAAGACTCACATCTGGGCCTGATCGGGTGCGCTCCGAGGCCGCACGACCAAAGTGCGCCCCTGCACCGCGGTGGCTTCGACAACAGTGTCAGCGCCGATGATGCCCAATTCGGCCGTACATTCCAGCTTGCGGCCGCCGAATTCGCAACTGCCCACCGGACGCAGCGGGGTCAGGGCGCGACCAAAGCGGCCGATCAGGGCTTCCAATTCTTCACTCGCGAACGCATCGCCGCGCTTCACCACCGGATTCGGCGGCGAAATGCGCCGGCCCAGCGGCGTGCGATGCCAATACTTCACCGCCAGGAACGCCAGGCTGGGAACCGTCACCAGCGAGCCAGCGATGGACAACAGTCCCGGCGTCTCGCCGTACCGGCTGAAAACACGGACGATGCCCACAATCAGCAGCGCCAGCCCCACGATGCTCAGCAGCGCATGCGACGGCAGAAAGATCTCCGCCACGAGCAACACGATTCCGGCCGCAAACAAGATAATGATGACAGTTGCTGAGTCCACAGATTCACCTGCTCACAGCGCGACTTCAACCTGCCGACTAGCCGGCACGATGCCGGCGGTACGTACCGGCAGGACGCCGGCGCTACTTTAGCGTGCGGACCACCACACGGTTGCCGCGGCGCTCGACGACCTCCACTTCCAAGCCGCTATCCAGGAATTCGCCCTCGCTGACGACGTCGATCAACGCGCCGCCAAAGCGCGCCTTGCCCGCCGGTCGCAGCGGTCCCTCGCAGCGTCCGACGTCGCCGACGCGCGCCAGTCCGCGGTAAGGATCCTCCGGCAGCACGGCCGAGGGAGTCGGGTTCTCCGGGATCACCCGGCGCAGCACCGGCACGCGCGGCAGGAACCGGCTCAGCACGAACATGCCGATGACCGAACCTATGAGCGCCGACGACGTAGCCACAACACCCACCTTCAATGCGGCGATGGATACGTTCAGCGTCGGAAGATGCAGCGGCGAACGCCCCGGCTCGGCGGGCACGAAGGTCGCCACCAACGCCACCAGGATCAATGCGATTCCAGTAATGCCCACGATGCCGAAGCCCGGGATCACGAAGAGTTCCAGCGCCAAAAGTCCGATCCCGATGATCAACACCACGATTTCCCAGACGCTGGCCAGACCGGTCAAATAGGGCGCACCCAGGAACAGCGCCAGCGCCACCAGCGCCACGACGCCGGCCACGCTGATGCCCGGGGCGTGAAATTCCGTATAGGCCCCCAGCAACACCAGCATCAGCAGGATCGAGCGCACGATCGGACTGGTGAGCCAGCCGACCAGTTTCTCCGACCAGGTGTAAGCCAGCCGCGCGACGTCGGCCGGCGCGCCGTAGCGCCGGGCAATGTCGGATGCCCCGCCATCGACGGCTTTGGCGAAGCCATACGCCACGGCCTCGGATTGGTTCATGGTCAGCAGGTCATGCTCGTTCACCACCGGTTGCCGCGCCGGCATCGATTTGCCCGTTACCGGATCGATGTAGCTTTGTACCAGGCGCCATTGTGGTGCCGCCGTCGCGCCGATTTGTGGTGCAGGCGTCCCGCCTGCACGCTCCTGCTGATCATCAACGAGCCGCTTCTTCTCATCCTCGCGAACGAACCGGCGCGTTCCACTCTGCGCGTCTTCCACCCACCAGATCGAATCGCCCAGCCGCACCATGGCCTCCGACAGCAGGGCGTCATAGCCGTTGCGGGCGGCCGAATCGCGGAACTCATTAACGATCGGGCTTTCCATCTTGGCCCGCTCGGTGGCCGGCACCGGCTCGAGCCCGTTGGTGCCGATCATGATGGGCGCACAGTCGCCGATGCTGGACACCGGTGACATGACGATTTCGTTGCAGGCCACCGCGATCATCGCCCCGGCCGAGTAGGCCTTGGGCCGCACCCACGCCACGGTTTTCAAGTCGGTGGTATTCTTGATGAAGGTGCAAATATCCAGCGCACTGGTGACGAGTCCGCCCGGCGTATCCAACTCAAACACCAGCACGCCGGCGCCCGACTGCCGCGCCGACTCGACGCGGCGCTTGATGCTGGCCAGCGTCATGTCGTCGATGGTGCTCTGGATCGGAATGATGACGCAGCGGCCGCCGGCGGGTGCCGCACGTGCCGTCGCCGCGGCGCCGAGCAGCAGTGCCGACATCGCGACTGCCAATCCAGTCGTCCAGTAGCCACGATTCAGACTGCCAGATGAGCATGCGTGCATCGTTTGGCCCCGGAAGGTGAAAGTCGTTTTGCCCTTCCTCTAAAGTCTAGAAGATTCCAGCCTGATCGGCAAGTCGCCGCCTAAAGATGCAAGCCAGAGCGTGGCCCGCACCGGCGATCTACAGTACCATCGTGCCTTCTGCCGGGAAGGCTGGATGCCTCATGAGCACAGCAGGCAAATCCGAGATGGAATCCACGCTCGCCGGCTTTCTCGATCGTCTGGCAGCCAAGTCCCCGACGCCCGGTGGAGGTGGGGCGGCCGCTCTGTCCGGCGCGGTCGGTTGCGCTCTGGCACGCATGGTCGCCGGTTATTCCGCCGGAAAGTCGAGGATCGGCCTTGGCGGACACGGCGATGCCGCGGTCGAGGAACGCCTGGCCGCATTGCTCCCGGCGCTGGAGCGCGCCGATCACATGTTGCGGCAATTTGTAGACGAAGATGCGGCCGCCTACCTGGAATTGGTCGCGGCGCGCCGCACCGCCAAGCAGGATCCCGCGCAGCAACCGGCCTATCAGCAGGCGGTGCGCCTGGCCGCGGCCGTGCCGCTGGAGATCGCAGCGGTGGCTTCGGGCGCGCTCGACGAGTTGGATGCGTCCAAATCGCTGATCAGCAAGTATTTCATGAGCGATTTGGGGGCGGTGGCCGCTATCCTGCATGGCGCCGTGCAAGCCGCGGCGTGCAGCGTGCGGGTCAACCTGCCCGAAATTTCCGATCTCACCGAGCGAAATCGAATCATGGAACAGTTGGTCGCCGTCCTGACGCACGCCACCCAGCGTGCCGCCGCCGTGGCCGATTTCGTCGCCCACCGCATGTGACGTGTAATCGCCGTCATCGGCCCGCATAGTGAGCATGGGAGGCCTGTGCAGGGGGTTTTGCCCCCGAAGATGGCTGGCATGGCTTCACGGCTTCATGCCGGGTAGCCATGTCACGGCGGGCATGCTTACCCGCTGCGCGTGAAAGCATGCCACGCGCCGCGTTCGTACGAAATCGTCGGCGGTTGTTCGTGCTGAACAGTATGGCTAGAATTTCGCAACTGCCCGACGGTGTTCATCGTAGATGTTGATGCAGGCGTTGACTTCGCCGCGCAGCCGGATGCGGGACGTCGCACACGTCCCGGAGGACTGGAATGAACGCTGGTGGGTGCGCGCAGCAACCTGTCAAATCCGAGCACGGGCAAGCAATAAGGCCGTCCGCACGGAGGCGGATCCGCCGTGGCGGACTTGCCCATGCCACCCGGCTCCTCGCCCATGCGGCCCTTGCCGGTGCGGTGCTCGCCATCGCTGCCGCGCCAGTTCCGGCCCGCATCGTGGGCGACGTGGTCTCGGTCGGGTTTCCCTCCACCCGCAGCGACGCCACGGGCATGTCCGGCGTCGGAACGGTGCGGGTGGGCGCCTGCGTGCCGGTCATGGTGGACCTGACCCTGGAACAGGCCCCGGCCTTCGACGGCATCGTTCAAATCCGCCAGCGCGACCGCGATGGCGATATCGTCTGTGACGAGTTGCCGGTGAATCTGCGGCTGGACGGCGTGGCCCAGCAGCGCTACACGCTCTACATCCCGGCCAATCCCGGCAGCCAGGCGGGCGAGTGGTTCGAGGTGATGGTGCTCGATGAGCAGCACCGGGTCGTCGAAGTGTTCTCAAGCGGCCGGCAGACCCAGGTCATCACGCCGACGCAGCAACCCATCGCTATCACGGACGACGAGTGCCTGATCCTGGCGGTTTCGTCCACCTCCGTCGGCAAAGTGCTTGACCTTCAGGACAAGAACCGCGACACATACGCCCGCCCGCCCTCGATCGCGCGCGTCGATCCCAAGTCGCTGCCGGCGCACTGGTGCGGTCTGGAAACGGTGGACTACATCGTTTGGGACGACGCCGACAGCACGCAAGTTTCGGCTGACCAGCTCACGGCGTTGATCAACTGGACGCGGCAGGGGGGCGTGCTGCTGGTGGCTGCGGTCCGTACGGCCTCGGCCCTGCGGCAGTCGCCGTTGAACGAAATCCTGCCGGTCGACATCGGCACCGAAAAGCACCCCGTCACCGAGGCCCACGCGATCCGCCGCAAGCTGCTGGGCGGTTCCGAAGAGGATACCTGGCGGTCCCCGGTGGACGTCGTGACGTGTACGCCGCGCGCTAGTGTGCAAACGATCCCTTCCGATGCGGAACCGGGTGAACCCGTCCTTTACAGTCGCAGCATCGGCCGCGGCCGCGTCATTTTCTGCCCCATGCTGCTCAAAGATATCTTCGCCCAGATTCCGCAGGGCGGGTCGGCCGCGCCGTTCTTTCAGAAAGTCTTCATGCTCCGTCCCGCATTGTCGAATGCGAGCAATTCGTACACGCGGGCCAACCTCTTTCCCGTATTCGAGCGGATGGTCGGGTTTCGCGACATTTCGGGTGCGTATTTCGTTTTTGCCCTGGTCTTCGCCATTCTCTACAGCGCAGGAGCGACGTTCGGTTCGTGGAGCTTTCTGCGGCGGAGGGGCTGGACGCGGCACAGTTGGTCGGCGTTCGCCGCCATCGCCGTCGTCGCCAGCGTCTTGAGCGTCTTCGGCGTGCAGGCCATCCACGGAACCAGCATCATCAAGCCCGAGCTGCGGCAACTAACCATTGTGGACGTCCACCCGGATGATGTGCACGCTTACGCCACGGCCTATTTCGGCGTCAAGACCAGCCTGGACCGGGCGCTCGACCTTTACTTGCCTTCGGACCCGTCCATGATCTCGCAGTCACAGCCGACGACCTGTATCCTGCGCCCGATGCCGGTCGGCGCCGACCAGACCACGCTGGCCGCGTCGTACACCGACCCGCGTCCATACCGCATCTGGCCGTCGTCAGCACGCATCGAGAATGTGCCAGTCCGGGCGACGCTCAAGCAGCTCGAAGGCCGGTGGGAAGGCACGCTGCGCGGCCGCATCAGCGCCGCCATTCGTCTGCAGGCCGGTGAAACCAAAGGTGACGTGCGCATCCGGGATGACAGTTGGATTCGCAACGAGTTGGGCATCCACCTGCGGCAGTGTTTCGTCGTTCAGCCCGTGCCCGACCTGATCCGCGCCGATCGTGCGGCGATGCTGAAAAGCCATTGGGATCAAAACGTGTACGTGTATCCGATCGGCGATCTGCCAGGCGGGCGGGAGACGAAGTTCGCCGTCAATCTGTACCAGGGCAAAGACGGCACCGAGATGCCGTTCGATACCTGGAAGGACAAACTCAGCCTGGAGCAGGCGCAGCGCGGCTGGTCGAAAGATCCTCTCAGCGCTCTCATGCGGAGCTTGAGCAGCAGCAAGGCCCCGGATTTCGGCCTGAGCAGCTACCAGGACACCACCATGCTGCTGACGACCGTCGGCTTCTTCGAGCCGCAGGTCAACCAGGGCAACGCCTGGATGGGCGCCAGCGAAGCCAGCATCTCGCGAGCGCGGGCCCGGCAACTGGACTTGTCCGACTGGATCGACGACCGGCACGTCCTACTGGTCGGTTTTGCCGACGAGCCCGGGCCGGTGCGGTTATGCTATGGAACGGGCGACGGCCGCTACGAACCGATCCTGCCGTCGCAAGCCTGGACCGTGTATCGGGTGCTGCTCCCGATCGAGGCACCTTGACGGGGAGGCGAGGCTCCCGCTGATCGGGGAGGGCGAGGCTCCCGAGCCGAGTGGTGAATGTGAGTCCAATGGGAGGGCGAGGCTCCCGCCGAGCCGCGTGGTGGATGTGAGTCGTGAGTGGTGAATGAGATTGGGTTTTCTAGTTTCCAGTTTCTAGTTTCTAGATGATTGTCCAGACCATCAACCTGACGAAGAAGTACGGCAAGCTCACCGCCCTCAATAATCTGCACCTGCAGATCGAGGAGGGCGAGTGCTTCGGCTATATCGGCCCGAACGGCGCCGGCAAAACCACCACGATCAAGATTCTGGCGACGCTCTTGCAGCCCACCTGGGGCGAGGCGCGCATCTGCGGGCACACCATCGGCTTCGAATCCCGCAAGATTCGCCCGCTGATCGGTTACGTGCCCGACTTCTTCGGCGCCTACGAAGACATGGCCGTCCAGGAATACCTGGAGTTCTTCGCCAGTGCCTACAACATCACGGGCAAGGAGCGCGCTCGCATCGTCGGCGACGTGCTCGAGCTGACCGATCTGACTTACAAGCGCGATGCGCTGGTCGATTCGCTCTCGCGCGGCATGCAGCAGCGGCTGAGCGTGGCCCGCGTGCTGCTGCACGACCCCAAGGTGCTGCTGCTCGACGAGCCAGCCAGCGGTCTGGACCCGCGCGCCCGCATCGAAATCCGCGAGCTGCTCAAAGAGCTGCGGCGCATGGGCAAAACCATCATCATCAGCTCGCACATCCTGCACGAGTTGGCCGAGCTGTGCACGACGGTCGGCATCCTTGAGCGCGGCGACCTGTTGTTCCACGGCCCCATCACTGAGATTGTGCGCCGCGCCAAGATCGGCACCAAGGTGCTGGTGCGCGTGGCCGAGCAGCAGGATTTGGCCGCGCTGCTGCTGCAGCGCACCAAAGGCATCAAGTCGGTCGACCAGAACAACGGCGCGCTGGTGCTGGAGCTCGAATCCGACACGCACGATTTCTCGCACATCGCCCGCGCCCTGCTGGACAACAACTTCAAGCTGCGCGAGCTGCGCGAGGAGGAAGTGAACCTCGAAACCGCGTTTATGCGGCTGACCAAGGGCGTAGTCCAATGAAAACCGAAAACCGAAAGCCGAAAACCGAAAACGGCGCGCGCGGCGCGGGGAATTTCGTCTTACGGCGCTGCGTTTCGGTTCTCGGTTTTCGGTTTTCGATTTTGCCGCCGCAGATGCGATGAACGCTGCTCTGTACAAGCTCTGGCTCTGGTTCTGGCACCTGATCCCGGCCAATCCGATCCTGGTGCGCGTGGTTTATGGCAACAGCCGCCGCCAGCGGCACCTATGGCTGCGGGCCGGTTATTTGGCGGTCCTGCTCGCGGTGGTCGTGTTCGGCATCGCGCAGATAAGCGGCGGCGATACGCTGGCTGATCTGGCGAAAGGCGCATCCAAGACCTTCAAGTATGCCGCCTGGGCGCAACTGGCGCTGATGTGCTTCCTGGCTCCGATCTTCGCGGCCGGGGCCATCACGCAGGAGAAAGACTCGCGGACCTACAACATCCTGCTCACCACACCGCTCTCGAACGCGCAAATCGTCCTCGGCTCGCTGATGAGCCGCCTCTTCTTCGTCATCATGCTGCTCGTCGCCGGTCTGCCGATCTTTTTCACCACCATGATCTACGGCGGCGTGACCGCCCATCAAATTATCGAGAACCTAGTCATCGCCGGTTCGACCGCCATTCTCGCGGGCTCGCTGGCCATCAGCATCAGCATGATCAAGGTCGGCACGCGCCGCACGATCTTCTCGTTTTACCTGATGATCGCCCTTTATCTCTCCAGCCTCTACGCGCTCGGACTTTGGAACCGCACTTGGGTTACCGAAGCGCCGCCCAACGTCGAGCAGCGAAAAATGAGCTGGCTCGCGCCGTATCACCCCTTCCTGTGCCTGGAGGTAGCGCTGAACCAGGTGCAGGCGCCTGACCTGGGCCTCGTGCGGCACTACGGTTCGCTGGATCAATACCTGCTCGCCTATCCCAGCGCTTCCTACGTCACGATCACTCTGGTCACCTCGCTGGTTCTGGTGATCGTGAGCATGTTCTTCGTGCGCAGCTCCGACAAGGAGGGCGAAGTCGGTCCGCTGCTGCGCCTCAAGGCCGCCCTCACGCGGCAGGAGCTCGGCGAGC
This sequence comes from Phycisphaerae bacterium, assembly GCA_036505095.1. GTDB lineage: Bacteria > Planctomycetota > Phycisphaerae > UBA1845 > UBA1845 > DASXUA01. The sequence goes on along the minus strand of DASXUA010000760.1, from coordinate 3,143 downwards.
GCCGCCGGCGACTGCGGCACGTCTGGTCAAATCCGGTCGCCTGGCGCGAGGCGGCCACGCGCGCTTCGGCCGTCAGCCGCGGTCTGATGCGCTATGTCATCATCGGCGGCGGATCGGTCGCTGCGGTGTGGCTGCTGATCGATTATCTAGGCATGCTGCACAATAGCGCGGCTGCCCATGCCACCAGCGTTGCCACCACCCAAGTCTGGCTCAGCACCATCGTGATGATCGAATACGGCCTGGTGCTATTGGTCGCCACCAACACGGCCGCCACGGCCATCACAAAAGAACGCGAAGCCAACACGATGGACCTGCTCACGGCCACTCCGCTGACCAGCGCCTACATCGTCAAGGGCAAGCTGCGCGGCTTGGTCAGCTACGTGGTCCCGCTGATCGCCGTCCCCACCGGCAGCATCCTGCTGTTCGGCCTCGCCGATCTGCTCCGTGGTTCCGCGCCGCCCGTCGTGCCGATCGAGGCCGGCATAGAATTGGCCGCGCTGATGATCACCTTCAGCGCGGTCGCCTGCGTGTGGGGCCTCTACTGCTCCCTGATTCGCAAGCGCACGGTGCAGGCGGTCATGCTCAGCGTTGGCTTCCTGGTGCTCGGCGGATTCGTAGTGACGCTCGTCTGGGGCATGCTGTCGCGCGCCTCCGGAACGTTCGGCGCCGTCCTGGCGCCGGCGACGCCCTTTACCGCTCTGGAACTGAGCATCAACCCTGTCGGCCTGACCGATCGCGGCTCATCCGGGCTCACCGCCACCACGCTCACTCAGATCCGCATCGGCGCCTTCTTCGGCACGGCGATATCTGCAGCGTTCTGGTTCTGGATCGTCTGGATGACCTACGGCGGCATCGTCCGCAACTTCGACATGACCATTCGCAAGCAGTCGGCACAACTGTAGCATGACCGAAGGCGATGGCGCGCGAGGGGGGGTGACTTGCTGCGCGATTCAGATGCAGTTAGGTTAGGAGGCACTTGGCCCGAACTTCGGAATCTGCCAGCGTGCTATTGCGTTCCGGCGTCGGGGAATTCTAGCCGCAGACCCGTGCTAGCCAACGCGGACTGCGGCAGGCGGTGGTAATGAGCGCGCAACCAGCGGTCAAAACAAACGCACCAGAAATCCGGATTCCGGTAACGGAGGGCAACCTCCGGAATGGCCACCTGTATGTCCGCGACTTTCTCTGGTTTTTTCCGAAATCCGCGATCCGTGGCGAGCGGGTAGACGCCGAGGAATGCGAAACGTGCACGCTCGAAATCCCTGGCGTCGGCAGCATCGAGACGGATATCGATAGTTTAAAGGGAATATTCCGATGGCGCGGGTGGAAGCGGGTATTTGCCGCGCACCGTGTCCGTGCAGGTGATTACATCGCGTTCGTTCGCGACGCGCGGAACCGTTTCCGTGTGCGCGTTGAACACGTGGACCTCGATGGCCTGCGCGCGCCGAAGGAGGCGTCGAGCTCGATCGTGACTGAGGCCCCCGCACGAGCGCGCACGGTCAAGCGCTGCAACGACCTCTCGGGCGACGAGTGGCTCCGTTATTCGCTTAGCATCTGGTCTGACGTCCGCAAGACCGCCGAGGAGGCCGCGCTCAACCACCCGGCCATGTTCCCGACCATGCTTTGCGAACGCATCGCCACCATGTTCCTGCGCCGAAGGACGAAGCACCGCATACTCGACCCGTTCATGGGGTCCGGCTCCACGCTGGTCGCCGCGCGAAATCTGGGCAAAGTTGGTGTCGGGCTCGAGATCAGTCCAGAATACGCCGCACTGGCCGAACGACGCCTGAATGAGCCGAGCCTTTTCCGCGAATCTGCTCCGGAATACCGGATCATTCAAGCCGATGCCCGCGAACTACTGCAACACGTTGATCCCTGTTCCATCGATCTCTGCATCACAAGCCCGCCGTACTGGGATATTCTGAACCAGACACGTAGCGCTGACTATAAGGAGATCCGGCACTACGGCAACCTCGCGCGTGATCTCGGAACGCTTACGGACTACAACGAATTTATGACGGAACTGGTGGATGCCTTCTACCAGGTCCATCAGTCCCTGCGGCCGGGCGCCTACTGTGTGGTGGTTGTGATGGACCTGCGCAAGAAAAACCAGTTCTACGCCTTCCACAGTGACCTCGCGCGGCGCTTGGTGGACATTGGCTTTGTTTATGACGACCTAATCATTTGGGATCGGCGCCACGAGTACAACAACCTACGACCGCTGGGGTATCCTTCCGTCTTCCGCATTAACAAAGTGCACGAGTTCGTGCTGATTTTCCAGCGGCCCCGTGATTCGCAACACAATGCAACCGCGCGCCTACGTCACAACCTCTGATTACATGGACGTCGACGTCAGCTACCTGCTCGGCATGCTCTTTGGCCGTGGGCAGTTAATCGAGGAGGGGGACGTTCGACGACTTGTCATTACCCTTTCCATCCGTCGTACTCTGCCCAAGCTTCCTCCCGGGGTCGCTCCGATCGATCTCGACCTCGACCGTGAGAATGAGCGCGCTCTAAACGGCGTGCGTGCACGGATCAACGAACTCCTGGATGCAAACGTAGACATTGTTCGCATTGCGAAGGGCGCGACGCTGACCGCGAAGTTTGTTAAACGAACGATCGCTTGGCGTGATATCAAAATACTGTGCTCCGGAGGCGACGATCGTTCGAATTTTCGGCTCCCCAACGCGTTCTTCCAGTTTTCACCTGAGATTCGCAAGGAGTTCATCCGAGGCTTTGGGGATGCAGCGGTCACTCCGAGCTGGGCGGATAATGAGCGCAATATGTATGCCCGGATCGCCTTTCCTGTAGTTCACGCCAATCTCCGCTTCGCCAAGCAACTTCAAAGACTTCTGAAAGGCCTGGGATCAGAACCGCAGTTCCTCGCAGGCAGTCCACGTACCCGGCGGGGCAAGCGGGAGCATCGGATTCGTATGCGAGCGGAGAAGTATGCTGACATCGGTTTTACGTTTCAGCACAAGAACCGCTTGTTGCAGCTCCTCGCCGAGGTAGCGCTTCGAATCATCTGTAAACAAAGGGTCTGGCGGGACTCCGGATTCATGGTACTACCCTGCGGCTGCCAGGGGAACGACTTCGCTTCGCAGGGCGTTCAGATTTTCCAGATCAAGCGGCAGCATCTTGATGCC
>DASXUA010000759.1:0-7271 GCA_036505095.1 Phycisphaerae bacterium | reverse complement strand
CTGCATGGCTGCGGTATCTTCGCAGAGCAGGAAGCGGTCCTTGACCAAGCCGTCGATGGCACGGATCACCGCGCTGTAATATTGACCGAACGAAGGATAGCGCTCCTCGACCGACGGGCGCGGATCGCCGGAGGCGATGCGCTGCGCCTTGGTCTTTGCGAACGGAATATATTGCCCCGAACCTTCGCATCCATCGTTTGCCCACACGCCCGAACGCAGCGCCCATCCGGTATATGTCGCCAGAGGGGCGGTCAGCTCAGGTAGCCGGATTCCCGCGATCTCGTTCCCATCGCTGTCGGTTGTCGGGACAAAGCTCGGGTAGATCGGACCGTTCGCCGGATTGTCCTCGTACGGCGGCGTGATCACCGGCGGGTTGATGGTCGGGATGCCGGTCGCGTAGAAGTTCGCCCCGTAATTCAACCGGTAGCGAGTCGTCTTCAAGCCGGTGTACGTGACCCCCGGGATGTTCGGAAACCCGGTCCCCGCTTGCGGCAACGGCGGCACGAGCGTTCCGTCGGCAAGCTTGGGAATCCGCGACGCCGGCGGCGCGATGCCCTTCGTCGACCACTGATCCAGGTCTTCCCATAGCGCCCGCTGCACTTCGGCCGAAGGAAGCGGATTGAGAAACTGCTGGCAGTTGCCCTTGGAGGCGGGATTGCCTGCACCGCCATGCTGCTTGCTGGAAAGCAGGTACAGGCGGGCGAGCGGATGATCGGGCAAGTCCACGGTCCCCGTCGGATCGGTATGAAACAGCGATGCGGCTTTCACCCAGTACTCGTTCGAGGAATAGAACTCCATTGCGAGAGGGCAGGTGTTGGTCGCCTCGCATTTCTTGTAGCGGCCATCGGTCGTGCCGGAGATCGGGTCGAACGTCGTCTGATTCGCAATCGGGAAAAGCCCCTCGAGATACAGGTGATCCTGTCGGTTACGCTCGGTACGCCCGGTTTGCGACCAGCGATAATTCATATTGACGCCGTCGCCGGCCGCGACCCATTGCAGCATTCCGTCAAAGACTTTCCTGCCCGATTCGTCCTCGTTGAAGCCAAGATGCCGGAAATCGTTGAGCAGCCGCCCGGGTTGCGACGAGATTTCCGTATAGATGCGGGTTACGTCTCCGGCGAGCGGGTTCGGCGTCCCGAAATCGTCGGCGGCGGCGTAGCGCAGGAACGAGTTGAAGTCGCGCACCCCCGCGAAGCCCAGACCGTTGACGGTCGGATCCTTGGCGATATAGGAAAACTCGTAGATATCATTACCGACGAAATTGCCGGTGGTCAGCTTGATCGCTGTCCCCGTCGCGTCCGTGTACGCCCATCCCGCCGCGGGAACGTCCACGGGCGGGTCATTCAGGTGCACGCGATGGGTCAGCTTCGCGTCGGCCGGAACCTGGCTAAGCGACGCAGCCGGATAGCTCAATGCGAACGAGCTCGCCGACGTCACGATGTATTCGTACGCCTGACCCGTAATCGTCGAGCCGTCCGGGTTGTACGCGATCGGGAGCGTCATCGTCGCAGTCAAGCTCGTGAGGCTCGCCAGATCCTCCCAGCCGCTCCACACCGTCGTGTAGCCGCGCGGCCAAAGGAACGAGTTGGCGAGCGCGGCGGGATCGGTGATCGTATTGCCGGGATCGTTGCCGCCGGGGCTACGGTTCAAGGTCGCGTACGTCTTGCCGCCGCGGTTCGGCGGCTCGTACATCATCTTGTGATTGCCCTTGCTCAAATCGACCGGCTTCAGGATGTAGAAGTTGTGCGCGTATTCGACGTGTCCGCTCGCGTTTCTCGGCGCGAGCCCGATATCGACGATCACCGCATTCTTCGGATCGTTCGGGTCGACTTCCCCGTAGGCAATGCCGACGATTCTTTCGAACTGACCGACGCCGGCGAACGAGTAACCGCCGAAGGCAATCGTTCGTGAAGTGATTTGCAGCTTGGTCGTGCGGGCGTCCGCGGCGGATGTTGCGGCCAGCATGCCGGTTGCGGCGAGCGCGCTGGCGATGCTCAGTTGCAAAAGGTTCCGCTTCGCAAATTTGGCCGTCCTGCGAAAAGGCGCACTGCATTCGGGGGCAACCATGATGCTCCTCCTTCGTTCGAATGGATTGCCGTCGTTCTCTGACGGTACTGCAGCTCCTGCCTGCTATGGAAAAGGGATCAAGCCTTCGATGTCATCATTGCGCTCCTGGGCCCCGTCAGTCCGATGTCGGCGGCGGTCCGAGCGGAACGCCACCAGGCCCCGAGCTGAAGTCCAGCCATGGCGCAGTGGGCGGTTGCTGCGCAACGCCGGGCTGGGAGAAGTCGCATACGCCTTGCGGGAACGTTTGTTGCAGCCGCGTCCACTGTGCATCGGTGAACGTCACGTTGTAATCGGCGCGATTGAGCGGCTTTAGCTGACACTTGAGCACGTCGTTGGTGTCCGGTCCGCCGGCGGCCATGCGTGTGAGGCCCGTGTACGTGAACAGCACATCGCATATGGAGCCCGGCGTCCAGTCGTATTCCTGGTCGTTGATCGTGCAGGCGTCGCGAGCGGCGGCCGGCCGGTTGCGCGCCACCTTGGCTTCGTGCGACAGGGCGCTATTATCGGCCTCGATCGCACTGAGCCACTGGTCCATGAGGTTGAACGCCTTAAGGGCAATGGCCGGTGAAGGACGCGAGGTATTTCCCGTCGGAGCCGTCGTGAGCGGCTGCCACCAGTGGATTTCATTCGCCGCGTTTCCATTGGTCCGCAACAGACGGTTCCGCGTGAATATCCACTCGGAGTTGTTATGCATCTCGTGATTGTCATCGGTCCGTGCGTCGATGATGGGATATTTGCCGAGCTCGCGGCCATACGTGATCAGTCCGGATTGGTACATCCGCTCGATCCCGGTTAGGTCCCCGAGTGTTCGCTGCGACTGATAATTGCCATCGATATCCAGCCCCCCGATCTTTTCATTGATATCGACGAATTGCTCAGGCGTAATACTGCCCGCCTGAAGCGCCTTCAAGCCGTATTGCAATCCGACACTGTCCGCGACCTGGTACGTAAAGCCATCCTGCGGCCGGACGCCCAGTTCGTTGATGTGATAATCCTTCATGCTGCAACGCACGCCCGTCGGGTTGGTCACCGGGTTGTAGAGCGATGCCGCGGGAAGCAGACAGCTCGTATTGGTCACCACGAAGAAGCGAGTGCCGAACGCAGGCGGTCCGTCCTGGTTGGGGCATTCTTGTTCCGAGGGCAGGCCGAGGATTGCCTGGCGGTCGACGGCATTGGCCCACAGCGCTGGCGAGATGGTCGTAAAGTAACGCGTCAGCACTTGGCAGTCATGGGCGTTGACATACAACGACCAGATGTCGGGATAACTGCAGACCGGAAGGAGCCCATCGAGCAGACCAGGATACTGATCGCCGACGCTGTGCTGCTGGATCGCGCCGCCCGAGCAGCCCGTGCCCATCGTATACCGGATGAGGCCATACGCTTCGGCGAGACGCTCCTTGACCATCATCGCGGTTTCGGCGTTGAGCTTCGTATTGGAGATGGTTCCGTGATTGGTCAGCGTCGCTGCCGCGGTCGCGAAGCCGCGCGACAGCGAGTTGTCATCAAGCGCACTGGCCAGGGTGCCCTGCGTATATTGCGTTCCGGCCCCGGCACCGAACATGTACAAAAGCTTGCCGTTCCACGCAGACTGCGGCGCCCAGGGTGTCCACGGCCTGGTCGGGTCGAAGAGCACCGTAATCTTGTATATCGATCGGTTGAGAGCGCCGGTCTCCTGACGAACGACGTAAGGGACAGTCAGACCCTGGTCGGTCGTGGTGGTTGCAATCTGCGCCGAGGGCGGCGGATTCGCCGGATCATAGGCGAGGAAGGTGCCCGTGATTGTGCTCTTGTAAAAGAATGCGTACTGCGGCGCTGCGTTGCAATCCGCATCCAGCGGCGCGCCCAGCCCGTGGTTTTGCGTGGTACAGGCCCACGGTTGCAAGTGAGGGCCGGAAAAGATGGGGCCACCGATCGGATGATTGTTGACCGCCAACTGCACCGAGCGGCCGGGGATTGAAAGCGTCAAGCTGTTCTGCCCCAAATGCAATCCAGTGACCAGCGCAAGATAGCCGTTGCCGTCGGGAGCAGGATGCAATGCGTTCGCAAGAGATTGTCCGTTGAGGGACAGCACGGCCTGACTGATGCGGGCAAGACCTGGCGGCAGCGTCACGCGCACCAACACATCTCCGCCCGCAACGAGGTCCGCGCGATTGGAGACCGCCTCGACGGCCAACGTGGCGTCCGACTTTGCCAGTGCGCTTTGCGCCCCAAGCGCGATAGACGCCAGCACGGCCGCGAATGCTGCGCGGCGCAGATGCAACGCCAGAGAGACGAGAAAGCGACGGGCACTTACCATGGCTCCTCCTTTGCTATGGTGTGGCAACGCACTCGCGGCATTGCGCTGCGGTTCGGTCTATCGCCGGGACCAGCATCTTGATGCCCGGGCGAAACAATCTACGTCAGGACGACGTGCTACAGGGCGCGCGGCTTGCGACGCGCGCCCCACGGAACTTCAAACTTTGCAGCCAGCGGGCAACTCCTGTTACTGCCGATGAGAACCCTCCCGTTCAAGGTCCCGGATTACACAGCCCGCCATCGCCCGGCTGATTGCAAACGTTGCTTGCGATGGCCTGATTGACCAGAGTCGCCCAGTCATCGTTAAAGCCCGGGGGAATGGGCGCCGTGCATGTCGCACCCATCGCCGCGGCAGTCGGCCCGGCAAGCAAATAGCCCTGGCAAGCCGCGTTATTGGCCGCTGCCTTCACGGCCGCGACATAGCCGTCGTGCGTGCTGTAGCGTTCTTCCAGCGAGGGCCGCGGATCGCCTGCGGCCAGGCGCTGCGCCTTGGTCTTGTAGAACGGCACCATGCCGCCGACGTAATCGCAGGTCTGACCGGCGTGGAACGGTCTTCCGTCATAGGCGGCGTCGCCCGGACCGGCGGTGATGTTCCAGCCGAGATAAGTACCTAGCGGCGCATCGCGCAACACGGTTGGCACGCCCCCCAGCTCGTTGCCATCCGCATCCACGCGCGGCACGAGCATCTTGATGACGTTCTTGATCGGCGGCGGCTCATTCGTGGGCACGCCAGTCGCGTTGAAATGATCGAACTCCGGACCCCAGTCATAATCAAGCACCGGGTTGACGAAGTTTTCCGGGAGGAAGATCGAATCCGGTATGCCCGGAACCCCGCTCGGAAAGCCCATCGCTGCTTTCGTCGGCTCGACCAGGTTGCGTTCGTTCTTCGGTCCGTGGAGGTGCGGCCAGCGGCTCGCCGGTGGCAACGTTCCTTGCATCACCCATTCGCGCAACGCAACGCGCAAGCGATTGACAAGCTGTGTCGCGGGGACCGGATTTGCCCGCAAAGTGCCCCTGCCCCAGTTGTTGCCCGGACAGTTGACGCCGACGTCAGGTATCGCCTCATTGAAGCCGCCGCCACCACCACCGTGCGTGGAGCTTGGGAGATAGTAGCGACGGACATTCTCCGGCAATGGGATATCGGTCTTGGGGTCGGTGCCCACCCACGAAGTGGTCATCTTCAGGGCGAAGACTTCAGCTCCGCCGAAGGTCTCGACGATCTTCGGGCACGTCTCGGTCAACATGCAGCGATCGAGAATCCCGCCCGGCGGCAGATTGCGAACTTGATCGGGCCACTTGTGCCACCACTGCGGACCTTCGCTGCCCATCTGGTAGAGCTCGAGCACGCCGTCCGGCTGTCCCCAGCGGGAATTGTTCGCGACACGCCGCCCCGCGATAAGCGGCCACGCGCCTTCGTGCACGATACGTCCGGCCTCGTCCTGATTCATGCCCAGGAAGATAAAGTGCCGGGTGAAGTTGCCCGACTGCGAGGAGCCGCGGATGATCGTCCACTTGACATAGCCGGCGAGCGGATTAGCGGTCCCGAAATCATCCGCAACGGAATATTTGAAAAACGACTGCACATCGCGGAACGCCGCCGTGCCGGCACCAAGGACGTAGGGGTTGATCACCGTGTAGACCAGCTCGTAGAGCTTCGCGGGATCGAATGTCCTGCCGTTGCCGAGACATACCCGGACCGGCAGGGCGGTAGGCGTTCCCGGCGTTGCAAACGTTGCGGCTGCCCCGTAGCAGAATTTCCAATCGCTGTTCGGGATGGTTTCACCTTCGGTTACGACGCCCGGGAGGGTCTCGTGTGTATGCGTTTTGAACACCGCATCCGAGTTGTCCGCCGAATTCGCGGGGAAATACGGGATTGGATTTCCCATCACGTTAAGCGCCTGATTGGTGCCGCTGCGGTTGATGATGCGGCCGAAGACTCGTCCCGTCACGCCGGTGAGGACCGGAGTCTTCACCCACTCATTGCTGCTCGGGGTCACCGGCGACAGCGACGACGCATTGGCGGGAACCACCGTCGCGCCCGCATTGTCGCCCTGCCACCCGCTGCTCAAGCCGATATCGTGCGAGTTGCGCAAATCGCTGCTGATGGTGATTCGGCCGCCGCGATTGGGCACGTCATGCCACAGCAACCCGCTCGACAGCGAGAGGTCGACCGGCTTGACGATGAAGAAAGTGGCAATGTATTCCGCCTTGCCGTTCGAGTTCTTCGGCGCCAGGTTCAGATCGGTAATGAGAGTGTTGTGCGGATCGTTCGGGTCGAGCTCTCCAAACGCGCGGCCGGTCAGCGTCTCGTAGGGAATGTCCTGGGTGAGGCTCGCTGGACTCACCACCGCATCGACGATGATCCTTGTGACGCGTGCTTGCGAAGGCGGCGCCAATGCCAAGAGCGCTGCGGCAAGCGCAACGCCGACCAATGCTGATCTACGGCACAGTTTGATCGGTAACATTGTGTTATCTCCTTTTGTGGCTAGCTATAGCATCCGGCGCAACCGAGACTGTTGGCGGTTGGAAGGCGCGCCCGAGTCAGTTAAGAAAAACCAACCAACGGCAGCCGGAGCCGCCGTTGGTTTTCGAAGAGGCTGACCGGGAAGCCTAGATAACCGGGAACCTTGCGTTGTTGCTATTGGAGAACGTTGCTTGCAGCAGCGGCGGCAATAAGCGCGTCATAGTCCGCCTGCAGCAGGAATCCCTGGGCCATCACGCTATTCGTGGCAGCCGTAACCGCAGCCACGTATCCCGCGTGATTGCCATAACGCTCCGTCAGCGACAGGCGCGGATCGCCAGTGGCCAAACGCTCGGCCAGGGTCTTTGCAAACGGGATCCAGCCACCCTGGTAATTACACACCTGGCCCCTGTGGAAGCCGGTTGCAGTAATGTTCCAGCCCAGGTAC
>DASXUA010000758.1:0-11094 GCA_036505095.1 Phycisphaerae bacterium | reverse complement strand
AAGGAAATACTCGTCACTTCCGAGGTGAATGGGATGGCCTTCGGTGCCGGCGCCCGGGCTGCCGGCCAGGTTACTGTGATACCCCTGGTAGGTCATGTTCGTGTACGGACCTGCCCCCACCGGGAGCGTCACCGGCGCACCGTTTATGTGCAGCTCTCCGGCCACAATTTCAATCGTTTCGCCCGGCAAACCAACGATACGCGTCACGACCTGCGCGCCGCGGTAGTCAGGGTGCTCAATTACAACCACGCTCCAGCGCCGCGACCGGGCATGCTTATTCAACAGAAAGCGATCGCCGGGCTTCAGCGTCGGCATCATCGCGCCTGAAGCTACCACGAAGGCTTCGGCGTCATGCGCGCGAATGTACCGCGCGAGCCAAATAGTGGGTGACAGGTACAGTGTCGCCGCCAGCAGGCAAAGCGCCGCCAGATAGCGCAAGAACCTATTCCCGAGCATTGGGCGATGTGATCGGCGCGCGCAGCGAAAGGCGTCAACGCACAACCAGACGGAAACCACTGCGGTCGCTGGCAAGATTACGAGCAATCCGGCGATTAGGCGCGGCACTGCGAGCACCAGGTACTCAGCGATGCCGCATCCCAGTGCGACTGCGAGCCAGAGCGCGGCGCGGCGCGGTGCCCCAGCCAACAGGTGGCCCAGGCCGGGGATCAGCAAGGACGCGGCGATTGCGAGCAGGCCCTTGCCGCGGCGATCGGCAACGGGCGGCACCGCGCCTTCCGCAGCTATTCCCGTCGCAGTTTCCGTTACGGGTTCGTCTCCTCTGGCGACCACTACTTGTCTCGCAACCGCCAGCGAGTGCTCCTAGTGTGCGCAATTGCACACACTCCAGTTGCAATTCCGCGCGCTGGCTGTTGAATGAGGTTACCGGAGTGGATGTGGAGAGACAATGCGGTGGGGGGTTGGTGCGCGTGGTGGCACTGAGTTCGCGGCTGTCTTTCGGAGTTGCATGTGGGCCGCGTGATCCAGATCAGCGCATGGCGCGCTGCATGCGTTTGAGAAGCTGGTAGTCGCGCTCGTCAGTGTAGGGCTTGATCTCCAGGTCGGCGGGGACGCGCGTCAGGCGCTCGTCGGCGGCGTGCTTGATGTGCTGCTGCATGAAGCGGTCGTAGGCGCGCCAGGAGATGCCCGCGACTTTGACGGCGGCCTGCTCGGCGCGCAGCGCGATCTGGTGCGCGTGCTGGTAGTGCAGGCCCAGCCGCCCCAGCAGGGCCTTCTCGATGGCCTCGTGAAGGATCAGGAAGGGATCGACGCGCACGCGGCGCCAGAGATGCGTCAGGGTGCGCGGCAGGTGACGGTCGATGTAGATGACGCGGCCGTTGCGGCTGTAGCCGGCCAAGTAGGGGATGTCGTAGGTGCGGTCCAGCCGCACGCACTTGAGAATCTCGCGCTGCGCGTGCTTGAGCATCGCGGCCGAAATCTCGGTGTCGGAGCGCCCCGTCGGGCGTTTTCGATTGCGAGCCGGCAGTTGCAGTTTGCGGGTTCTTCCCATGAGCACCCTGCGAGTTTCGCCGGCAGCATACTCGCCGTGCTTATCGTCAGAAAGTCCGCCGCGGCAGATTCGCGCCGCGGCGACATGCCGGCGCTTCCGCGACGCTGCAGATATCCGCGCTACATAACGCGGGCCCTATGAACGCTTCGAACGGCGCCGGGCGCGGGCCTTTGGTCGCGATTTCAGCGCACCGAGTTGCTGCGTGAGGTCGGCGACTCGCTGGCGCAGTTCATCCAGATTCGCGCGCACTTCATCGCTGCCATTGCCTGTGGGCGCGGCAGGCGCCTCGGGCGACTGGGCGGCCGATACCGGCGTGGCGTCACCGGGGTTCATGGCGCGCAGCATGTTGCGCGTCCAGCCGAACGGGTCCATGGCGCGCCCGCCGAGGTTCATGGCCTGCCGCATGTAATCGCCGAACTGTTTCTGCGAGGCCGCCACCGCATTGATGGCGCCGCCGAAGAGCTGCTCGGTGAACGACTGCCACAGGTGCTGATTGGCCCGGATCACTTCGTGCAGCACGCCGGCCGGGAAGACGTCCAGCTTGGGCGGATCGCGCTCCAGGATCATCTGGGTCAGGACCTGATTGGTGATGTCGGCGCCGCTCTTGGAATCGGTCACTACGACTTCGTAGCCTTCGCAAATGAGCCGGTAAAGATCGTCGGCCGTCACGTGGCAGCTCCGCGTCGCGTCGTAGAAGCGGCGATTCGGGTACTTCTTGATCTGCAGGACGCGTCGGGCTGCGTTTTCGGTCATGCGCGTCATCTCCGTGGTTGCCGGCGCAGGCCTTGGGCCGCGCGGCTGAACGTTCCTGGCACGTTGGATTTTCTATGCATCAGCAGTATAGTACCGGACCGACGCGAAGGGTATGGCAATCATAACTAGCGTATCGGCAAGGATTTGCAATCAACCTGCATGTTTTTGCGATTGCACAAAATCTGCTTGACACGGCGGCCGATGAGAGGCTAAGATTTTGTGCGGTTGCATAATGAGCGCAGCGTGCGTCAAGTGCGGGTGCAGAGAAACGAAAGGGAAGTAAGACACTATGGTCACTGAGAATCGGGAATTCGCGAATCAGGTCAACCGGGCGGCGGATACGTTCCAGCGCACGCTCGAGGCGGGCATGCGGCTGCAGGGTGAGGCGCTGCGGTTCTGGGGCAGCGCCTGCAATTTCAACAACGTGGCTCAGGATACGCGGCAGCGCGTCGAGCGCTTTGCGGACGAGTGGTTGCCGCTGATGCAGAAGAACGTCGAGGCTTGCACGCGCGTGCTGGATGACCAGGTGCAGACGGGCGTGAACTTCATGCAGCAGGCGCTGGAAGCGGCGCCGGGCGTGGGCAGCCCCGAGATGCAGCGCCGGGCGCGCGAACTGTGGTCCACGACGGTAGATGCGATGCGCTCGCAGGCGGATGCGTTCAATCGCGTCAACGCGCAGGCGGTCGAGAACTTCTCGAATTTCGTACACGAGGCCTTCAGCGCGGTCGAGGGGCTGCGCGGCGGCAACCGGGTTGACGGACGCAAGGAAGGCGGCGAGCGCCCGCAGCGGGCAAAAGAAGCGGCGCGCTCCGAGTAGCGGCGGGCGGGACGGCTGGGCGCGGTTCGCGCGGGCAAGCGAAAGACTGCTTGCCCATGCTATGCCACCCAGTCTCGTGGATGCCATAATCTGTTTCCGGCATGGGTCCTCCGCCGCAGCGAGTGGAAGGGGCCCCGATCGCGCGAGTTGGCGATCGGGGACCCTGATCGTTTCGGAAAGGAAGGGTCATGCTCAAGAACGTCATGCTGGCCGGCGGAGTCCGGACGCCATTCGGTTCGTTCAACGGAGCGCTGGCGGAGGTTCCGGCGGCGCGGCTGGGCAGCGTGGCCATCAAGGCGGCCCTTGAGCGGGCGCATGTCAAAGCCGGCGATGTTGACGAGGTCATTTTCGGCAACGTCATCCAGGCCGGCCACGGCCAGAACATCGCCCGGCAGGCCAGCCTGGGCGCCGGCATCGGGCTGGAAGTCGGCTGCACCACGATCAACAAGGTCTGCGGCTCCAGCATGCGCGCCGTCATTTCCGCGGCGCAAGCCATTCAATGTGACGATGCGCAGGTGGTGGTAGCCGGCGGGACCGAGAGCATGACCCGCGCGCCGTATCTGCTCGACAAGGCCCGCGGCGGCTACCGCATGGGCGATGGGCGGCTCATCGACGCCATGATCCATGACGGCCTGTGGGACGTCTACAAAGACAAGCACATGGGCATGTGCGGCGATCTCTGCGCCGCCAAGTACAACATCACGCGCCAAGCGCAGGATGCCTACGCGATCGAGAGCTTCCGCCGCTACTTCGCCGCTGCCCAGCAGGGCTTCTTCAAGGAATTCGTCGTCCCCGTCGAGATTCAGACACGCAAGGGCACGGTGGTGGTCGACACGGATGAAGACCCGACGCACTTCGATGAGGCCAAGGTGACGACGCTCAAGCCGGCATTCGGCGCCGGTGGGACGGTAACGGCCGCGAACGCCTCCAAAATCACCGACGGGGCGGCCGCGCTGCTGGTGCTCAGCGAGGAGCGCTGCAAAGCGCTGGGCGTCAAACCGCAGGCCCGCATTCTGGGTCACGCCAACTACGCCACGGAGCCTGACTGGTTCACCATCGCCCCGATCCATGCCATTCGCAAACTTTCCGAGAAGCTCAATCTGAAGCTCGCCGATGTGGACCTCTTCGAGATCAACGAAGCCTTTGCCGTCGTGGCGCTGGTGACGATGCGCGAGCTGGGTCTGCCGCACGAAAAGGTAAACGTCAACGGTGGGGCGGTGGCGATCGGTCATCCGATTGGGGCGACGGGCGCCCGCATCATCATCACGCTGTTGCAGGCGCTCAAGCGCCGCGGCGGAAAACGGGGTGTCGCTTGTCTGTGCATCGGCGGCGGGGAAGCATCGGCGATCGCGATTGAACGAGTGGATGTGTAGCGTCACCCCTCGTGGGTGGCGCCGCCCACAAGGGGCGACGGTACAGGTGAAAGGAATGAGTGATTCGCAAGCAAGCAGCGCCGCGACTGATCCGTTCAGCGCCTTCTGGAGCGACTGGATGGCGCGCCTGGGCGGCGCCGCGCCCAAGTCTTCCGGGACCCCCGAAGCCGTCAAGCAGATGCGCCAGATGTTCTTCGACGCCTGGGCGCAATATGCCGAGCAGTTCATGCGCTCCGAGCAGTTCCTGACGGCCATGAAGCAGGCGATGGACAACGCGCTGGCGTTCCGGCAGCAGATGGATCAGTTCCTGACGCAGGGCGTGCGGAACATGCAGATGCCGGCGCGGAGCGATGCGGATCATATCGTGCTGCTGCTCCGCAGCCTGGAAGACCGCGTGATGCAGCGCCTCGACCAACTGGACGCGCGCGTCAGCGCGATGGAAAACGGCGCCGGGAAAAGAGATCAGGCGCCAACAAAGAAACGGGGACGCTGAGACGCTGTAGCGTCGCCCCTTGTGGGCGGCGTCGCAAGTCCAGCGCCGGGCACAAGGCCTGACGCTACGCCTGTGCGATCGAGGTGAACGCAACGAACGCGACCATTAATCCGTGGTTGATCTCGCCGGCCGAGATGAATGATATGTGGCAGGGCTTCTTGCGGCGCGTGGCCATGATGCCGCGCGTGGCGGGCATTGCCGAAAAGGTGCGCGTCGGCGCCACGCCGGCCGAGCCGATCTACCGCGAAGACAAGCTGCGGGTGCTGCGCTATGAGTCGGACGTCGAGAAGCAGTTCCGTACGCCGCTGCTGGTGGTCTTCGCGCTGGTGAATCGGCCGTACATTCTCGATCTGCGGCCCGGCAAGAGCGTGGTGCGCCACTTCCTTAGCCGCGGCTTCGATGTCTACAACGTTGATTGGGGCGTGCCCGCGGATGGCGATCGCCATCTCGACCTGCACGACTATATCGAGAAATACCTGGCGCACGCGGTGGACGCGGTGCTGGATTATACCGGCACCGAGCAGCTCAATATTCTCGGCTACTGCATGGGCGGGACGATGAGCGCCATGTACACCGCGCTGCATCCCGAGCAGGTCAAGAACCTGATCATGCTGGCGGCGCCGGTGGACTGGTCCGATCGCGACAACCTGCTATCGGTCTGGACGAACGAGAAGTATTTCGACGTCGACCGGGTGATCGAGGTGTTCGGCAATATGCCGGCAGTGTGGTTGCAGGCCTCATTCCTGATGCTAAAGCCCGTCAGCAACCTGATTGAGAAGTACTTCAGCTTCTACGAAAACATGGAAGACGAGAAGTTCCTCGAAGACTTCTTCGCCATGGAGACCTGGCTGAATGACAACATTCCGGTGGCCGGCGAGATGTTCCGCCAGTTCGTGAAGTATTGTTTCCAGCGCAACCAGCTCATCCAGGGCGAGCTGCGTGTGGGCCGCCGACGGGTCGATCTGAAGAACGTTACCTGTCCGGTGCTGACGCTGACGGCCACGAACGATCACCTGGTGCCCTGCGGTCAAAGCCTGCCGTTCAATGAAGCGGTCGGCTCGACGGATCGCAAAGCGATCAATTTCGCGGCCGGGCATATTGGAATGGCGGTCGGATCGCGCGCGAATCGGGAACTCTGGCCGAAGGTCTGCGATTGGCTGGCGGAGCGCTCGGAAAAGATTTGAGAAGTTGTGGTGCGGGCGTCTCGCCTGCGTGCAGCCAGGATGGCCGCACCACAAGGTGATGCGAACCCATGCTCCTGACGGGTAAGACAGCGTTAGTGACCGGTGGAGCGAGCGGCATCGGCCGCGCGACGGCGCTCGCGCTCGCGCGCGAGGGCGTCAGCGCCGTGGCCGTCGCTGATCGGCAGAATGCGCAGACTTTCGCGGATGAAGTGAATCAATCGCTCGGGCGCGAAGTGATGATTGCGTTTCAGGGCGACGTGACCGATGCCGCTTTTCGCGCCGACGTGTTCCGGCAGATGAAGCGCGCTCATGGAGCGGTGCACATTTGCATCCCGGCGGCCGGCATCGTCAAGGACGCGCTGGCGGTGCGGTTATCGCGCGACAACGGGCACGCGGTGATCTATCCGCTCGATGACTTCGAGCGGGTGCTCTCGATCAATTTGACGGCGCCGATTTACTGGGCGCTGGAGGCCATCGCCAGCGTGGCCGAGGATCGCCGGCAGCGCGGGCTCGGCCAGTGGCTGCCCGAGGAGGGGGTGCAGGGCGGGATCATCTTTATTGGATCCATCTCATCGGCGGGAAATCGGGGCCAGATTTCCTATGCCACCGCCAAGGCCGGGCTAGAGGGCGCCCAGGCGACGCTGGCCACAGAAGCGATCTACCATGGCATACGATGTGCCATCATTCATCCGGGCTTTACGGATACGCCGATGGTGCGGGCCCTTGGCGAGGAGTTTGTGCAGCGTAACATCCTGCCCTATACGCAGTTAAAGCGTTTGATCCGGCCAGAGGAGATCGCCGATGCCATTTGCTTTATGCTGCGCAACTCGTCGGTGAGCGGCGTGTTGTGGGCCGACGCCGGTTGGCATCCGGCGCCCTAGGCAGGATAGCCAAGCTGCGGCGACCGGGATGCAGCCGGTTTGCGGCGGTTGCGTATAAACCCTGAACCGGCCTAACCGTGAGGCAGCGTTCGAGTCTAGGATTTGGGGATTGCGGTTGGTGGACCGGGCGTTAAAATGCTGACACGAAGCGGGCGTTTGGCTCGTCTTTGATTTCACTGTTTTTGGGTGCCGCATGCCTCGTTGCCAGAGGCGTAGCGGGTGAACACCCGGGCATCCGCCGCTGCGGACGTCGAACGGTGAGCGACACACTGCAAGTGAGGGTCTAGAGGACGCGGTACCCTCTCCTTGCGGCGCGACAAACCATAATCAGACGAACAACCGGCGAAGAGTAGGATTCCGCGCTCGGGGCGCGCGCTGGCCTCGGGCCGGCACAGCACATCACCCACGCGAGCGGGAATCCCCGAGACTCCGGCCCGGCGACGTCACCGAAGACCATTGAGTTCTGGTCGTCGTGTTCGCGAAAACACCGGGATCGGTGTCCGGTTGATGTATCAACCGGCGCGACGATTGCGATAGTGGAGGAGCGATCCTCGTTTTGAAGGAGTGAGGTACATGACTGCTACATGCCTGACGTTGTTGAGTGCTTTGATGCTGTCCCAGGCGGGCGGCGAAAAGAAGGAGGCCCCCAAGGCGGGAATGAGCGCCGCCGCGGGCCACGCCACGGTGATCTTCGTGCATGCTTCGCCGGACACGGCGAATGCCGACATCTACGTGAACGACAAGAAGGTCGGCACGATCGCGTATGGCAAGGCCGAGTCGAAGGAGATCGACGCCGGCTCGGCCAAGATCGAGCTGAAGTCGGGTGACAAGTCGGTGGTCAGCACGACGACGACGGTGGCGGCCGACAAGAACTACACCATCGTGGTGACCGGCAAGACGGGCATGGTCAAGGCCGAGGCGATCGAGGCCAAGTACACGATGGGCAAAGGCCACGCGACCATTGTGAACGCCCTGGCCGATCCGATCGACATCAACGTCGACGGCAAGTCGGCGAAGGCCGGCTTGGCCGCGGGCCAGAAGTTTGATGCCGATTGGGATGCGGGCAAGCACAAAGTCGACATCATGTCGGGCAGTGCCGCGGCCATTGCGTCCAAGGACATCGAAACGAAGGCTGATGCGGCCTACGTGATCGTCGCCAGCGGTTCGGCCACCGGCACGCCGAAGGCTGAACTGATCGTCGCCAGCCATGGGCCTATGAAGAAGGCGGCGCCGGCGCCCGAGAAGAAGTAAACTCGCCGCCGCAGCCGCCGACACTGCACGCGGTGAGGGTGTCCTGATCTGGGATGCTCGTGATCGACCGCGCGCTCCGAGTGCGATGTGCGCTCGAACGGCTGAATGTTGAAACGCGCGCCGGGCTCCTCCGAAGGGCGGAGCCCGGCGCGTTTCTTTGCGCTTTGGCGTTTGTGGTACGCGGCGGATAGCATGGCGTCGCGTCGCCGCGAACGAGGTCCAATTCGCGGGCCGTGCGCACGATCGCCTGTAAAGACTGCGGCTGTGGTGGGATCACCGATATAAAGGGATGGTACCATGGAACTGCTCGGAAAAGTCGGTCTGGTCACGGGGTCTTCACGCGGCATCGGCCGGGCGATCGCGCTGGAGCTGGCGGAGGCCGGCTGCGACGTGGCCGTCAATTACGTCAACAACGAGCAGGCGGCGCACGCAGTGGTCGAACAAATCCAGTCGCTGGGGCGCCGCGCGAAGGCCTACCGCGCGGACGTGTCGAATGAAGAGCAGACCAACGCCATGGTCGAGCAGGCCCAGAAGGATTTCGGCCTCATTCAGGTGGTGGTGAACAATGCCGGCATCACCGAAGACAAGAGTTTCCTGAAGATGACGCGCGATCAGTGGCACAAGGTGCTGCTGGTGAATCTCGACGGCCCGATGAACATCACCGCGGCGCTGCTACCGTCGATCGTCAACAGTGGCTGGGGACGCGTCATCAACATGACATCGATCGTCGCACAGATGGGTAACTTCGGGCAATCGAATTACGCCGTCGCCAAGGGTGGGCTGATCGCGTTCACCAAGTCGCTGGCGCGCGAGGTGTCGCGGAAGGGGGTGACGGTGAATGCGGTGGCGCCCGGCTTTATCGAAACCGACATGACGGCCAAAGTTTCGGCCGAGACCCTTGAGTGGGTCAAGAAGATGACGCCCGTCGGCCGGCTTGGCAAACCCGAAGAGGTGGCCGTGGTGGTCCGCTTTCTGGCGCACCCCAAGTCCGCGTTCATCACCGGCCAGGTCGTCAGCGTGAATGGCGGCATGTACATGGGGTAGGCGCAAACAGAAAGCCCCGCATCATGCGCACCGATCGGACGCATCCGACCGCAGTGGCGGCGAGGCTTCTGCCAAACTGGGGTTCCGGCACGTTGTCAAAGGCCGGAACCGAGGTCGTGTGACCTTGCGTTCTACTATGGGCGCCGCGTCGGACGATTGCAAGCAGAAAGTACGATCATTTTCGATCGGGAGCAGCGAGCGTAGCAGCAGCGGCTTGTCCTGCCCTACGATGCCGCGCGATACCGCGGGTTGTCACGGCCGCTCACGCTTTCCAAATCAGCGCTTGCGGAAGCGCAGCAGGTAATTCTCATCGAGGTAGGGGGCTTCGGAGCCCTGGCTGACGAGTTCGAAGCCGGCCGCGCGGATTTCGGCCGTCACCTCGTCCTGACCGGCACGCACGTGCTCCAGCACCCACGCGCGGCTGACGCCGGGAATGCGCTTGAAATCGACGATGATGAGCTGCCCGCCGGCTCGCAGGGCCGTGTGGATCGAACGCAGCGTGCTTTTGGGATACTCAAAGTGATGGTAGGTATCGCAGACGAACGCCAGATCGATGGAGTCGGCCGGCACCTCGACCGAATCTTCCTTGCATAGCACGGTGCTGACGTTGCTCAGCCCCGCCTCGGCCGCACGCTGGCGGATGTGCTCCAGGAAGAGCGGCACGATATCGACAGCGATGACTTTCCCTTTCGGCCCGACTGCCCGCGCCAGCGGCTCCGTGAATAGCCCGGTGCCTGCGCCAACATCAGCGACGACCATTCCCGGCCGCAGCGCCACGGTTTCGACAATCCGATTCCGCTCGCGAAAGATTTCGCGGCTCTCGGACTCAAACCGTTCAACCCAGGTAGCGACGTCGGTGTGGGCATATTCGGCATTGATCCCCGGCTTGACGCTGGGCTCAGTAGCGACGGCCGTTTCGGGTGCGATCTCCGTCGGGCTGACCGCCGGAGCCGTCGCCACCTCCGCGCGCGGCACGGGCTGGCAGCCCCACGCCACCGCTGCGAGCAGAATGAATACTCGGAGCCGCAGTCCGCCCATTGGCAACACCCTCGCACGTGAGGATACGCTGGAAATGCGTGCGGCTGCAAACCTGCCGATTCGTCGAGCGCGTCTGACTTTACTTGCGGCGGAGGCCCGACGACGTCCGTCAGCATCTCGTTGAGCAGATCGTGCGTGCCGGTGTGCGTCGCGGTGTTTTCCACAAACCCCGTGCGCGCCGCCAGGTCGTCCAGCGTCCAGGTCTGGGTGAGTGTCGGCGTGCCGGTGATGTTCCCCTGCGCGTCCAGCGTGCTGCCGCTCTTGGCCTGCGTCAGGCGATCCACCCCGTCGATGGTGGTAAAGCTCCAATGCCGCCCGAAGGGCGCCGGCAGCGTGGCCGGCAGCGGGTCGGCCCGCTCGTATTTGGGGTTGTTGGTATCATCGTAGCCGGTCTCGAAGCGGTCGATGACCGTCCCATCCGCCCCGCGCCAAAGCGCGCCGGTCATCCGCCCGTAGTTGTCATGGCCGAGGTCCAGTGTTAGCGGCACCACGCCCGCGTCCGCATCCGGCGTGTACAGCTCCAGCCGCCGCAGGCGCTGCCCGGCATAGGAGAGGTGCGCCAGCGTTGCGCCCCCGAAGTACACCAGCGTCGGGCGATCGAGCTGGTCGTGCTGCGGATACTCCAGCAGTGATCCATCGGGATAGGTCACACTGGTCAGCGCGCCCGACAGCGTGTACGTATAGCTCACCTGCTTGGTATCGCCGCCGTAAGTCTGCTTCTCCCACGTGAGCCGGCCCAGATCGTTGTAGTGC
>DASXUA010000757.1:0-7016 GCA_036505095.1 Phycisphaerae bacterium | reverse complement strand
GACGCCCGCCCCCCACGCCGAATCGCCCGCCGGGGAGGGCGAGCCTCCCGCCGAGCCGATGCGCGAGGGCGCGCCTCCTGCCAAGCCGCTCTCCAAGATTTGTTGATGAATCTGGCGGCACTCGCGTGCCCACCGCACGGTTCTTTCGACCGCGGCCTCGATCCGCGGGCGCGGCGCGGGCAAGGCCGGACACTCATCGAACGCCATGATGATGTCG
The DNA here is from genome assembly GCA_036505095.1 of Phycisphaerae bacterium. GTDB lineage: Bacteria > Planctomycetota > Phycisphaerae > UBA1845 > UBA1845 > DASXUA01. The sequence continues at coordinate 6,799 of DASXUA010000757.1, read as the reverse complement.
GCCCCGAGCTTCGCTTGGATTTCGATCGCCGTCGCCGCATCCAGGTGCAGCCAGGCCCCATCGACATGCGAGCGAAACGTGACCCCCGCATCCGTGATGGTATTTAACTCGGCCAGCGAGAACACCTGATACCCGCCGCTGTCGGTAAGAATCGGCCCGGACCAGCCACTGAACGCATGCAGCCCGCCCAGAGCCCGCACCGTATCCGCGCCCGGCCGCACGTGCAGATGATAGGTATTAGCCAGCATGATCTGGGTACCGGTCTGCGCCACCTGCTCAGGCGTGACGCCCTTGATCGAGCCGCGCGTCCCCACGGGCATGAACGCCGGCGTCTCGACCACCCCATGCGGCGTCTGCAGACATCCAGCGCGCGCATGCGAAGCGCTGTCCGCAGCGTCAACTTTGAACGCGAACACGACGCGATGCTAGCCAGGTGCTCGTGCGTGGTCGAGTGGTGAGCCGCCGGGTTTATTCCGGCGGTGTGGAGCTGTGAGTCAGCACGCAATTCTCAAAACTGTCGCCTGCCGACGCGGCGTCCGAGCCAGAAGATCGCCGGCGCCATCAAGAGCAGCGTGGCTGGCTCGGGGACCAGTCCGGAATGCCCGCCAGCACCGGCCGCACCCTCGGCTGCCGCGACCGCGCCGTCCAGGAAGGAAAGATCTGCGGGCCGACCCCCTAACATCTCGGAGATGACCGCCGTGCCGACGATCGAATCGACGTCGCTCTGCGACAACACGCCGCCGCGGTCTACAAGCTGACGGGCGCGCCCCAGTGTCGAGTCGAGCTGCTGCTGCGCCTGCGTCCGCCCGCTGAAGCTGGCGAAAATGTTGGGCGTGCCGCTCGCTGCAAAGAACGGGTCGAACAGCGCCGCCAGCGCATCGGCGAAGATGTTGCCGCGCACGTTGATCGGGCCGATGTTGAAATCCTGCGGCTCGTTGGTGACGTTATCGAAGCGCCCCTCACTGGTCACGTTCTGCCGGTCAGCGACGTTGATCTGCAAGTCATAGAAACCGAACGCGTTGATCCGGCCATTGACGTTCACCAGGGCGTTGCCCACGAACGCCGTCCGCTGGCCGCCGACATCCGAAATCAAGGTGTAGGCCAGCGGTGCGCCGCGCGTGTTCAGTTGGAAATCCAGGGTCTGCGGGAAGAACTTGTTCGTCTCGAAGCGCGTGCGGACCTGCCCATTGAGCGTGAGCTGCGTCGAACCGAAATCCAGCGTGTCGTTCGCGAAGGCCCGGTCGAGCTGGATGAACGTCGAGCCGGTGAGCGGATTGCGGTCGCCCGTCACCTGGAAGCCGGCGGCCTCGATCCCCGTGACGAAATCGCTGAAGAGCGCCGCCCGCGCCGCACTCGCCACCGACAGCAGCGCAACCGACACGATTCCGATGGATATTCTTCTGCCCAGCATGTTCAAGATCTCCCCGTCACCTGACCGCGCCCGAATGGCGGTTGCCCCTCACTCCATACCACGCCGCTGGCTAATCTAAACCCAAGCCCGCGCGCATTCAAGCGCGCCGCACTCACCGCCGCGAAGCGGTCGTGCGCGAGAAGCCTTCAAGTTTATCGTCTGTCCTCAGCCGCCCTATGAAGCGCGCACCTATTTCGAACGGCTTATCGGACCCTCGCCAGCAGGCAATATTCGGACCACGCGCTTGGCAATGAAGCGTGGCGACGTAATCGAGAAATGATCCCCCAGATACCCCAGCGCCAAGTCAAACCGCGACCAGCCGCGTTGCCAAACGCGCCGCGGCCGCGTTTTCAACCCCACCATGCCGCATGCCGCCGAGCGCCGGCGGTCATTGCACCCGAACAGCAGCGTCCCCAGCAGTCCGTTAATGATGAAATCAATGAAGGAATGAAAGCTGCGTACCGTGCGGCTGCCGGCCGCCACTGCGGTCAGGTCGTATCCCGGGGAGAAGCTGCCGGCCAGTAGCACCACGGCTCCGATGCGTTTGCCGGAGTCCAGCCGCTTGACCGCCTCGACGGCCACGTAGCAGCCGCTGGAATAGCCTCGTCGTCTGCGGGTACTGCGCGCCCAGTGTGCGGATGAAAGCGGCTAGCTTTTCAGCTTTCGCCAGCAGCCGCTGTTGCCGCATCAGGTCCGGGAGCACCAACAGTGCCCCCGCCCGCCCGCTCCAGCGAAACAGCCGCACCATCTGCCGGCTCCCGCCGCGCCGCAGCCCACGGCAGAATCCGAGAAAACCCCACACGACAAAAAGCCAGCGGACCGGCTCCACAAAAATGACAACGCCGTCATCCGCCGCGCCGCTACCGTCCAGCGCGCGCACCGCCGACTTGTGCAGCCGCACGGCCACGATCCACGCGAGCAGCAGCGCACTTACACAGAACCAGAGCGTCACACTCCATCAGACCCATCTGGCCCGCTGCCGGTTGGACAAAATTGTCCCCGTTTCGCGTCTGGGGAGCGGCGCGCGTTGAGGCGCCCGTTGAAAAGCACGCCCTCCGAGAATCCCAGTCGCTGGCGCGCAACGCAGGCTACGGACAACCACGAGGCGCAGAGAAAAGCGAGAGACATCTTGCTCAGATTCTTCTCTGCATCTCAGCGTCTCAGCGTCCCCAGTGCGGCCGGGCAATGCGGTTCACTGCAGAGTTTCGAGGAACGCCTTCCACGGCGTGGCGTGCATCGTCTCCGTGTCGGCATGGCCGTGGCAGCGGATCAGCAGCGCCGCCCGCTCCACATCCGCCGGCTTGTCTGACTCGACGATATCCACCACGTCAAACCGCCCCAGTACGGCATAGCTCTCCCGCCAGCGCACATTCGGGCATTCGCTCTTGATCTTCTGCGCGACGGTCTCCGCCAGCTTGCGCAGCTCCTTGGGCTCGCGCAGCGCATCCGGCGCCAACTTGCTCAGAATCACGTACGTGGCCATAGTTTCACTCCCTTCCAAAAATGCTGGAAATGACCTCGGCACAAATGCAGCGCAGCCACGCGCTCGCGTAACATTGTAGCAAATGCGAATGCGATGCAAAGCCGTCTCGGCGGCCAGCGGCCGTTCAGAACCGCGATCCGCCGCGGCGGAGAGCGCTCCAGCACCCCCGGCTGCCGCGCACGCCTAAAACGCTGAAGTCGCTCCCTCACGGTCGCGGTTCTGAACGCGAGCGTCCGCTGCCGCAACACGATCCTGCCGCGCGCGACTTGATGCCCTCAAATGAACTCGAATCGATCGTGTTCGCGCAGGACTTTGCTCGGATACAGCACTCCACGCCAGGCAATGCCGCCGCGCCGCAGCCCCATCAGCCAGGCGCGCCAGGTGATGAGGAGCATCAGCAGCGCTCCGAGCGGAATGCAGAGGGCCGACAGCATCGGCCGCCGCAACCAGCGCGCCAGTATCCCAACGCCGACCAGAGCCGTTACCAAACCGCTGACAGCCAACGCCAGCAGCAGCGGCGCGCGCACCACTCCCATTGCCAGAAACGGTGACCATTCCATCACGAACAGCAGCAGTGTCCCGAGCGTCGTCAACGGCAGCCACCACGGCCGCAGCACGACGAGAATCGCCGACTTTTCCGCACCGCGCGCCGCCTCGCGCAACGAGTGATAGAAATGCAGTCCGACCATCCCGCGGCCGTTGACCAGGCGGCTGCGCGCTCCCGATCTTCTCAGCATCTGACCGAGCGCCATATCGTCCACCACCGTGAGCCGCAGCCACTCGAACCCTGCCGTGCGCTCAAACGCGGACCGCCGTACGAGATTGAACGCTCCGATACCGACCGATGCGCGGGAGGCCGGATGCGCGAGCGCCCACGGCCGCACACTCAGACAGAACAGGCGTGCAAAGCTCGTCAGGGCCGCGTCGACCAGAAAGCTCACCGGCCACAAGTCCGGCAGCACCGCCAGATGATCAAGCCCACTCTGCTCGCAATACGCGATCGCGCGCCGCAGTGTGCCGGGCGCGAAGTGCACGTCCGCATCCGTGAACAGCAGCCACTCGCCCGTGGCACGCTGTGTCCCCTGATGCAGCGCGTGCACCTTGCCGAGCCATTCCGCCGGCAGCGCGCGAATGTGCAGCGGCACAACGCGCGCATCGGCGGCCGCGACGCGATCGACGATCTCGCTGCTGCCATCGTCCGAGCGGTCGTCGATCAGCACAAACTCGACATCGGAATAATCCTCGCGCAGCCGCGACTGCATGGCCGCCTCCAACGTCCGCGCCTCGTTGCACGCCGGAACGATCAGCGACAGCTTCGGCCACCGCGGTGGATCAGGTGCTCGCAGATCCGCCAGAACGGGGACGGCCCGAATCATGCGGAGAATCAGCAGCAAATTCGCGAGCCAATAGAGGTCAGCCAGCGCGAGGCAGGCGGCGAAGATCCAAAACATCACACCCATCTCGCGTTCTCCCTCTCCCCTCGCGGGAGAGGGTCACGGTGAGGGACGGCGGCCGGTTCTGAGATAGCTGGTCAGTACGCTGACAGATCGCTCTCACGAAGCACAATCACCAGCGCCGCAGCCGCTGGAATCGCCGCCGCCAGGACACGCACCAGTGGCGGAGCCCAGGCCGCGCGTCGCACCCAACGCAATTCACCTGCCCAGGCGGCCGGCGGTGCTACCGCCAGCAGCAAACTGCTGCTGGTCGGCAGGTAGGCGTAGAATCGGCCGCACAGGATGAGCCCATAGTAGGCGATTACGAAAACCGCCGTAGCTCCCGTCAGCGTCATCTCCGGCCAAAGCCACGCCGCGAAGGCGAATACGACGAGCGCCGTAGCCAACGCGCCACCCAGTTGCGCGAACCGTACGCTCCCCGACAACAGCAGCGTCGGCGCAGCGCAAGCCAGCGTAACCAAGAGCGCCAGCGGCAGCGAAGGTCCCTGTGCGCGCGCCACGAGCGCATCGATGCTCCACCAGGCGCCCAACAGTGCCACCGTCAGCGCGAGCGGCCAGACCATCGCCCGTGTCGAGTCCAAATCCATGACCGGCCGCAGGAGCAGCCACACCGTCGTTCCCGTCAGCGCTACGCGCATGCCCCAGCGCATCGCAAGCGGCGCGCGCCATGCCGTTTCGAGCAGTCCCAGCACGCTGGCGGCCGCGATCAGATAGAACAATCGCGGACCCGGTTCGCGCGGCGGATACTGCGGAATGCCATAGATCGCGATGTGCCCCGCCAGCAGACCCACCCCCAACGCCAACGCGCTCACCCATCCAGGCATGGGGAGGGGTACGCCTACAGGACGCGCTTCTCGCCCGCCCGCGTCCCGCATCGCTCGCGATCGAGCGGTGAGACGCGCTGCGACCAAAACGATTGCCGACGCCAGCGCGGCTGGCACGACCGTAAGCACAAGTAGTCTAACCCGATCCACAGGTACCTACAGAACTGCAAGCGTTCGCGAGTTTCAGAAATCCGAACCACCTGCCCGGCGCTCTGGCATCATCGGCCCAGCGGGGCCGCGGCCTTCAGCCCAGGGTTACGCCGCCGGCGCTACCCTGGGTTAGGGATCGCCCCCCACACCACGAACCCCAAAGGGGTTCCGGCTGCAGCGCTTCGCGCGACCGCGCATGTGGTCTGGTAGTCTCTACTTCTTTCCAGCTTCGAGACTCACCGTGACTTGCACCTCGTCGCTGAGGCCGTCGAGCATTTCCGACATGCCGAACTCGGTGCGCTTCAGCGTGAAGGAGGTCTCGAAGCCGACGATCTGCTTGCCGCGCATGTTGCCGGTGCCGGTGCGTTCGACCTTGACCGTCAGCGGCTTGGTCACGCCGTGCAGCGTGAAATCGCCGGAAACTTCATACTGGTCCTCGCCGGTTTTCTTGACCGATTTGCTCTTGAACGTCATCTTCGGATACTGCTTGACGTTGAAGAACGAATCGCTCTTGAGGTGCTTGTCGCGCCCGTCGTTCTTGGTATCGACGCTCTCGGTCTTCACATCGACGTCGAACGAGCTCTTGGTCGGATCGGCCTCATCGAACTTGATCGTGCCCGAGATGTCATTGAACCGTCCGTAGAAATAGCTGGTGCCCATGTGCTTGATCCGGAAATTCGCCGTCGAGTGCACCGGATCCACGCCGTAAGTCTCGGCCGCCGCGCTGCACACGCCCGCCACCAGCCCCGCCACCGCCGCCATTCCCAGCACGCGATACGCCTTCATCTTGATTCCTTTCATGCCATCATGGCCACCTGAATTCCCAAACTCCATCCATTTGTAGGAGCGGTTCCCGACCGCGACTTTCTCGCATCCAGAAACCGCCGCAGACCTATACCCGATCCACCGCCGCCAATCAAAACGCCGCGCTGTAGGAGCGGTCTCTGACCGCGAATTGCCGGATGCCGATCGACGAGGCCAGTTGCAGGGTTCAGGGTTCCCGCCACGGCGGGCAGGCGGGGTTCAGAGTTCAGTGAGCGGGACGGGATCGCGGATGCGAAATGCGGATTGCCAATTGTGTGACAGAATTGGCAGAAACGGGCGGCGAGACCCTCATTTCTGCGGCAGGAACGCGGTTCGGGCGCGGCGCACATGCACACTTCGTGACTTTTGTGATTTTAGTGATCATTTCCTAGTTTTCCGAGCCAGGGCAGCAGCGAGGCCGGCCCGCGGAATTGCGGGTTAGCGGCGCTGAACTGCTTTACCCTTACTACATGCGCGGCGCGCGCTGGGAGGCGCGCGAAAAGCGCGCGCGGGATGGATGTGCATGCGGAGTTAGGTGCCGGCCCAAGCGCACGGCCTTCGGGATTGGCCAAGGTGGGCCGGGCGCAGGCGAACCGACCGGCTGCGATTGTGCCGACGCAGACATTGACAGCGACGTTGATCTGCGCGATGCCGCCGTGTTCCAGCGACGATT
>DASXUA010000756.1:0-4903 GCA_036505095.1 Phycisphaerae bacterium | reverse complement strand
CGGCATCGCATTCGCACGCTGCGCGCCCAACACATCGTGTATGTCGTCGGCGCTTCCCAGAAGCAGCATTTCGAGATGCTGTTCGCCGTCGCGCGCCGCGCGGGCTGGACGCAGGAAGGCTCAGGTGAACAGGTCCTGCTGGAGCACTTGGCCTTCGGGAACATGCTGGGACCGGATGGACGGCCTTTTAAGACGCGCGAGGGCGGCACCGTCAAGCTCAAGGACCTGCTGGCGGAAGCCGTGGCCCGCGCGCGGGCCGTCATCAGGGGTTCAGGCGTTCAGAATTCGGAGGAAGACGTCGCGGCCACGCTTCCACGGCGCGAGTTTACGCCCCAGCAGGTCGAGCAGATCGCGCAGACCGTCGGGATCGGGGCCGTGAAGTATTTCGATCTCGCGCACGCGCTGGCCAGCGACTACCGCTTCGACTGGGACACGATGCTGGCGCTGGACGGCAACACCGCTCCTTACATGCTGTATGCCTATGCCCGCATCCGCAGCATCGGTCGCAAGGCCGGCATCGACTTTGCAGATCTGCCGTCGCATGCGCCGATCGTGCTCGAACATGAATCGGAACTGAAGCTGGCCAAGATGTTGCTGAAGTTCTCGGAAGTAATCGAGCAGGCCGCGCGCGAGCTGCGGCCCAATCTGCTGACCGACTACCTCTACGAGTTGAGCAAGCGCTTCAGTCTGTTCTATGACCGGCGGCATGGTGTGCGGGTCATTGACGCCGAGCCGCCCGCGCTGCGGCTTTCGCGTCTGCGCTTGTGCGACCTCACGGCGCGCACCCTCAAGCTGGGCCTGTCGCTGCTGGGCATCGCCACCGTCGAACAGATGTAACACCGATCACGGCTGATTCACCGGCGTCGATTTCTCACGCTCGCGGTTTTCGTCCGCCAGCAGGGCACGCGCTTCACGGTCGCGCGCCGAACGGGCGTAGGAGTGCCACAGCAGCCACAGGCACAGTCCCACGAGCGCGACGATCACCGCGATATGCTCGTAGTGCTTGACGCTCTTCTTGACGGTCTCGAAGCTGTGTCCGAACAGATAGCCCAGCCCGACAAACAGTGGGACCGACACCAGCGCAGCGCCGCCATTCACCAGCAGGAATTTCCACAGGCGCATCTTCATCGCGCCGGCCGTCAGGAACACCAGCGTCCGCATGCCCGGCAGGAAACGTCCCACGAACACGGTCTTGAGCTGGTGCCGCAGAAACTGCCGCCGCAGGGCCGCCATCCGCTCGGGAGTGGCCATCCGCCGCGTCATGCGGTGATCCAGCAGGCTCGCTGCCCAGCGGTGCCCCAGGAAGAAGATGAACAGGTCGCCCGAGAGCACACCGAACAGCGCCACTCCGATCATGATCAGGACATCCGGAAAACCGCTGTAATCGCTGTTGGATTGATAGCACCAGAATCCGCCGGTCAGCAGCGCGATATCCTCCGGAATCGGCAGGCCGATCGAGGCCGCCCATAGCCAGAGCAGCACGATGACGTAGGCCTTCACCGGTGTTTCTACGACTGGGAACATAGGCACCAGGGCGCGGGAACGGCGCTAGCCGATGACGACCGATTCCTCCGGATAATCACCGCGGGCGGGGGCCGCGCCGCCGGTCGCCGCTAAGGCCAGAATCAGCGGGCCGAGGCGACCCGAGAACATGCTGAGCATGATGATGATCTTTCCGGCCACGGTCAACCTCGGCGTCAGACCGGTGCTCAAGCCGGCGGAATTGGCGGCCGACACGCTCTCGAATATCAACTGCGGCAGCGGCGCGTGCTCTGTCAGGCTCAGCAGCAGCGCTGTAAGCGCCATCAGTCCGAGCATCCCGAGCATCACGAGTCCCGCGCGCCAGAGCACGTCCGGGGGAATCGTCCGGCCGAACGCTGTCACCGCGCGCCGCCCGCGCAGCGCGCCAACCGCCGCCACGACGACCGCGAACACGGTGACGGTCTTGACGCCTCCGGCTGTTGATCCCGGCGCGCCGCCGATGAACATGAGGCTCCAGAGCACGAGCTGTCCGGCGCTCGAGAATGATTCCGCATCCAGCCTCACCGTTCTGAATCCCGTACTGCGCGCACTCACCGATTGAAAGAGGGCGGCCGCCGCGCGCTCTCCGTGCGGCAGGCGCGCCCCGGCCCAAGCTGTCGAACTGTCGTCGCGGCGCGCGTCAGACTGTCGTCTCTCCTCCGAGCTGCGCCGATCGACTGATTCGGTCGCAAACAGCAGCAGGGCGCCACCCAACACCAGCACGCCGGTGGTAAGCAATACGCATTGGGCGTGCAGCGAAAGACGGCTGCGAAAGCGCGTACGGGCCCATGCCAGCAGATCGGCCAGCACCGGATATCCCAGGCCGCCCAGCACAATCAGCGGCATGATGGAAGCGTAGACGCCCCAGCAGCGCGCGTAGGGAATCAGGTTGTTGCCATTCAGCGCGAAGCCCGCGTTGCAAAAAGCGCTGACCGCGTGAAACACACTGTAGTACGCCCGCATCAGGGGACCACCCACCGAATCCGGCCACATCGGACAGAGCAGCACAGCGCCGATGGCTTCGAGCAAAAGCGTTATGCCTATGATGCCGCGCACGATCCGCCGCACTTGGAACGGTGCCGCCGCTTCCGCCACGCGCATGCCGAAAATGCTGCCAAAGGTCATCATCGCCACTCCGCCGATTTGCATCATCGCCAGGATCACGATCTGTCCGAGCAGCGTGAAATCCGTTTCGAGGTCGTAAATCGTCAGCCCCGTAACGCATGTGGCCCCCGTCGCGGTGAAATAGCAATTCAGCACGTGCCACGCGAAGTACTTGCGCGTCTGATGCGACAACTCCGGAGCGGTCGCCGTCGGCAACGCCCAGAGCATGGTGCCCCCGACCAGAATCACCGTCAGGAACACGCTCGCCAGGGCGCGGCCCGGCGCCAGACTCCAGCGCGCCCACGGCAGCTCGATCCGCAGGAGCGCGATTCCTATCCCGAGCAGCATGCAGACCTGCAGCGTCGCGAGACACGCAGCGGGTTCCAGCCAACAGCGAAGCGCCAGAGCGATGGCGGCTGCCACGACGAGTGCCGCCTCCAGCCGACGCCCGCGCAGCCGCTCTGGGGCCGGCGCGCTGACAAGCTGCATGCTGATCCAGAGCGCGTAGCTCACGCCGGCGGCGATCTGCAGCGCGTGCAGCCAAACGATCGCGATCGGCGGCGTCTCGAAGCCATACTCCAGCGCCAGCGAAAACAAAGACAGAATAGCCAACAGATGTGTTAAGGCGTGGATCGTCCGGCTCCAGGGGCGAAGGGCGGCGCTGGCCGCAGGCATGACATCTCACCCTCTTGCAATGATCTCATCCGGTCAGCGCGGCCGTTTCGCCGTGGCGCGCGATGACCTGCGCGCGCAACGCGGCGAATCGTGGCTGCGACAGCCGGCCGTCTGCCTCCACGATCCGGGCGGCATCCGCGCGGGCCCAGTCCAGAAGCTCCAGATCGCTGAGCAGGTCGGCCACTTTGAGCGTCGGCAGGCCGTGCTGCCGCGCTCCCACCACTTCGCCGGGCCCGCGCAGGCGCAGGTCCTCCTCGGCGATCTGAAACCCATCCGCGGTCCGGGCCATGATCTCCAACCGCGCCAGACCTCGACGCGAATCTGTTTCCGATTTCCGACGGGCGATTTCCGATTGATCGCGTGCGTGGCGGTTCAACTCTGGAATCTGAGATCTGAAATCGGAAATCTGGCTCCCGTGGTCCACCAGAATGCAATAAGACTTCCGCGCGCCGCGCCCGATTCGTCCGCGGAGCTGATGCAATTGCGACAGGCCATAGCGCTCGGCATGCTGAACCACCATGATCGTCGCTGCGGGTACATCCACGCCGACCTCGATGACCGTCGTGGCTACCAGAACGCGGCTCGCCCCGGTTCGGAATCGGTTCATGACCGCCGTCTTCTCGGCGGTACTCATGCGGCCATGCAGCAGATCCACGCCGAAGTCGGCGAACACCGCGTGCTTCAAGTGCTCGTATTCACGGGTGGCCGCCTGCAGCGGCAACCGATCGCTCTCATCCACCAGCGGATAGACGACGTAGGCCTGCTCGCCGGCCGCGAGCCGTTGTCGCACGAAATCCCAGACCGGCGCGATCTCTTCGGCCTGCACGACGCGCGTCGTTATCGGCTGGCGCCCCGGCGGGCCGTCGGGAATCACGCTCACATCCAGGTCGCCGAACAGCGTCAGCGCCAGCGTACGCGGGATCGGCGTGGCCGTCAGCACCAGATAGTGCGCCTGCTGCGCGGCCGGCTTGTTCAGGATCGCCGAGCGCTGAAAAACGCCGAACTTGTGCTGCTCGTCGACCACCACCAGCCCGCACGCGGCGAAACGCACGCCGGTTTCCAGCAGCGCATGGGTCCCAATCAAGACGTCGATCTCGCCGGCGGCCACGCTGCGCAGCGTGTGTTGCCGCGCCGCCTTGCTCTGCCCGCCCACCAAATATCCCACGCGGACGCGGCTGCCTTCAAGGTAAGCGCCGAACTTCGCGCGGTGCTGCTCCGCCAGGATTTCTGTGGGCGCCATGATCGCGACCTGTCGGCGGTTGGCGACCGTCGCCAGCGCGGCGTAAACCGCGACGGCCGTCTTGCCCGCCCCGACATCCGCCTGCAAGAGCCGATTCATAGGCTGCGTCCGCGCCAAGTCGGATGTGATCGCCGCCACAACCTGGTTCTGGCCCGGCGTGAGCTGGAAGGGCAGCCGCGCACGGATACGCCGGTCGATCTCCGGCGTGACGATGATGGCCGGCGCGCTGGCGTGCTGTTTGCGAAACTGACGCCGGAGTTGAACCGCCAATTGCAGAATGAGGAACTCATCGTAAGCCAGCCGGCGCCGCGCGATCTGCACGTCATCGGCCTGCGTCGGTCGATGGTAGCGCTGGATGGCCGT
>DASXUA010000755.1:0-4687 GCA_036505095.1 Phycisphaerae bacterium | reverse complement strand
TCCCACGGCGGTGTTTTGAGCGATCCGTGCCTCAGGGCCCAGCCGTAAGCCAGGCTGATCGACCGCGGTTCCTGGAACAAAAAGCCGACGGCCTCGCGCTTCCCTTTCAGCGGTGCGAGGCCGTCGGCTCACGTCTCGGGCAGAAGGCTCTCAAAGTCGGCGACTAGTTCACGCAGCCGCTTGAGGACGCGGTGCTTGGCGACGTAGACCGCGTCGCGCGACATGCCCAGTTCGGCCGCGGCTTGGTCGGGCGAGCGGCCCTTGCGGACCACCAGCTCGAAGGCGCGGTAGGTGTTCTCAGAGACATCGCGCCGCACCTGGCGCAGGCAGCTCTCCATACGGGCTTGCTCCCACTCGGCGTCCCACGCCACCGAGGCCTCGCGCCTATCGGGCACGGCGGCCAGGAACGACGTTCGGGCGCCGCGCTCGTCGCGTCGCTTTCGATCCGCCAGGTTCCTGCGGCGGGCGTTGGCGATCTGTTTATAGGCCACGCCGAAGAGCCAACTGCTAAGCCGCCCCTTGGCCGCGTCGTATTTTCCGCTGCGGTAGGCCTGCGCGAACGCCAGTAGCGTCTCCTGGGCCACGTCATCCGCCTCGGCTTCCGAGAGCCCGTAGCGCCGCGCGAAGCTGATCAGCGGCCGGCGAAATCGCGTGCAGAACCGGTTCCACATGCTGCGATCATCAAAATCGCGCAGGCGCTCAAGGATCGTCGACGTGGTCACCCATTCCATTGCGACACGCTCGCCCAACAGATTCGGCTAGAGACACAGCGATGCTGCGCGCGCAAGCGGGCACACCCAGCACGGTGATCCTAGCACGCAAGGCGGCATACATGCCTTCCTCCTCGCTGGCGAATAATGGGTCGCCTTCAGGCGCCGGGCTCCCGGGCAGCGCGGCCGTTATCGTACCGGCTGCCCGAAGGGCGATTCAACCGCCGCGGCTCAATCCCGGCCGTCCAGCAGGGCGAAAACCTCGCCGCGCGTGCGCGCATCGGACTTGCACAGACCGCGAACAGCGCTGGTGATCATGACGCTGCCGGCCTTTTTCACGCCGCGGCAGGTCATGCAGGTGTGCGTGGCCTTCAGCACGATCGCCACGCCCTTGGCGTCCAGCCGTTCCATCAGCAGGTCGGCGATCTGCGAGGTCAACCGCTCCTGCACCTGTGGTCGCAAGGCAAACGCCTCCACGACGCGCGCCAGCTTCGAGATGCCGATTACGCGCCCTTTGGGTAAGTAGGCGATGCCGGCCTTACCCTCGAACGGCATCAGGTGATGCTCGCACATCGAGTTGAACGGAATATCGCGCAGCACGACCATCTCGTCGTACTGCTCGGTGAAGGCGGTGACGAGGTGCTCTTCCGGCCGCGCCGTCAACCCGGAGAATAGCTCGGCGTACATGCGCGCCACGCGCACCGGCGTTCCGCGCAGCCCCTCGCGATCCGGGTCCTCGCCGATGGCCACGAGGATTTCGCGCACCGCTTTGGCAATTCGATCCAGGTCCATCGGCAGCTAGGTTAGCCCGCCGGAGCGTGAATCTCAATCAGCAGCGCCAGACGAACGGGCTAGCCGCGGCGTTTGAAGAACTGCACGGCGCGCTCGTGCTTCTCGGCCGCGGCGCGGCTGCCGAACGTTCCCAGGTTCCGGCGCCTGCCGCTCTTCGGATCAATCTTGCGCGAATACAGCCGGTATTCACCGGATGAGAGCTTGCGAATCATCGTGCATCTCCTCGGCCCGAGCAGCGTTGCTGCTCGGTGGCCGAGTTGGGTGCAGCATTCCGCGTACCGACTTATAATCTGCATCGTCCCGGCGCGCCGGGACCTGAGTCGCGAGCAAGCTGATCCACATTGTCTGCACGATAAGCATGCCCACCTTCCAGGATCGCGGCGTGACCCTACGCCGCCTCGACTATTCGGAGACCTCGCAGATTCTCGTGGTCTTCACGCAGCGCTACGGGAAGGTGCGCATGATCGCCAAAGGGATTCGCCGTTCGACGCGGAAGCGCTTCGCGACGGGCATCGACCTGCTGGAGGTGGGCGATGTCGCGTTTTCGGTCCGCACTCCGGGCCAGGAGGCGCTGGCGATCCTGACCGCCTGGCGGCAGCGCAGCGCGTTCAGCGGGATTCGTGGCGCGCTGCCGCGGATTCACGCGGCCGAATACGCGGCCGAGGTCGTGGCAGCCCTGACGGAAGACTGGGATCCCCATCCGCAGCTTTTCGACACGCTCGTCCGGTTTCTCGAATACCTGGCCGGGGCAGACGAGGTCATGGCGCCGGTCGTCCGCTTCCAGCGGCGCTTGCTGGAAGCGATTGGCTCGATCCCGCGCTTCGACGTATGCGCCGCCTGTGGTCGCCCATTGGAGCCGCACGGTCCGCCATATTTCTCCTCCCGCGAAGGCGGGCTGCTGTGCCCAAGCTGCGAAGCCTCCCGAGCGGAGAAGCGGCAGGTTCGTCCGGACTCGTTGGACATTCTGCGGTCGAAGGAAACAGGGACCAGAAATCATCCATCTGAGGTGAGCGGCGGGGTTCAGCCCCGCCGCCCGTCGCGGGCTCCGGACGCGCGGCTGAACGCGATGCTCGGAGCGTTTGACATCTTCAACTACCATATCAGTCATTTGATGGGCCGCGCTCCACTGCTGGCCGCATGCCTGGTCGATCCGCGCCGGGCGCGCACGATCGTACCGCCGCAGTGAATCGGCGAGTGATCGGGGCAGATAGCCGCAAAGAGGCACAAGAGGCACAGAATTCAGGCAACGGTTTCTTGCGCCTTTTGCGCCTTTTCGCAGCCACATCGCACGCGGACTGTTGAGGGCCGATCGGAGTTGGCGTTGTCGAACCGCACGCGTATTCTGATCCTGGTGATTGCCGCCGGAGCATATGGCGCTTGCGCGGCGTTCCGGTGGCATGCCGATGAGCACGTGCGGCGGGCGGCCGGCATTGTGCTGGCGACGCTGATCATGTGGATCACCGAAGTAGCGCCGTTGGGCATCGTGGCGCTGGCGATCCCGGTGGCCGCCACCGCGGCCGGTCTGCTGAAATGGCCCGAGGCCATCGCCGCCTGGGGCGATCCGATCATTTTTCTTTTCCTCGGCGCGTTCCTGTTGGCGCGGGCGCTCGACAAGCACGGAGCGTTTGACTGGTTCCTCGAGGCGCGCTGGGCGCGGCGGCACGACGGCGGCAGTGGCGTGGGGCTGGCGCTGCCGGTGCTGGCGATCAGCGGATTGATCTCCACCATGCAGAATAACACCGCGGTGACGGCCATGCTGCTGCCGGTCGTGACGGCCATGGCGCGCCGCACGCGCGTCCCCGCGATTGGGCTGTTGGCGCTGTCGTACGGAGCAACCTTCGGCGGCATGGCTACGCCCATCGGCACCGCGCCCAACTTCATCGGCTATGCGGCCATGAAGGCCCACGGCGCCGACGTCAGTTTTCTGTCGTGGATGCGCGTGGGAGTCCCGGTCTGGGTCGGCACGTCTCTGATTGGATGGGCAGTACTGGCACTGGCGACGCGTTTCAGGCTTGCCGGACGGATCGTCGCGGTGCCCGCGGCGCCCGGCGCGGAACGCGAACCGCGCTGGGTCGATTCGTTGCTGTCAAGCCAGACCGCGGAGCTAACGTTGCCGGCTGCTGAACCTCAGGAAAGCGCCGACGATCGCCGTGCGGCACGCGGCTGCGCGCTGGCGGCGTTTGCGGTGGCGGCCGGGCTCTGGCTGCTGCCGGGAATACTGAAGGGCGTAACCGATCCAAGCGATCCGCGCCGCCAGTGGATTGACACGTACTTGCCCGAGTCGCTCGTGCCGATTGCGGTGACCTGGGTACTGTTCCTGATCCGGATCGGGCCCGAGCGCCGCACGGTGCTCGATCGCTCTGATTTTCAGACGCTGGACTGGGACACGCTCTTTCTGATCGCGGGCGGACTGTGCCAGGGCAGGATGCTCGAAAGAAGCGGCGCCGCGGCAGCTCTGGGGCAGGCGGTGGCGCAGGCCGAGTTGTCGCCGCTGGCACTGATGTTCGTGGTGGGTGGCGCGACCGTGCTGCTGTCGGAACTGACCAGCAATACCGCCACGGCCGCCCTGATGGTGCCGATCGCCGGCTCGCTGGCGCCGGCCGCCGGTGCCTCGGCCCCGCAGATGATCTGGCTGGTGGCGCTGTCGGCCAGCCTGGGTTTCGCCCTGCCGGTCAGCACGCCTCCGAACGCCATCGTCTATGGCACTCGGCTGGTCCCACTGCGGTTAATGGCCGGCGCGGGAATTCTGGTCGATCTCCTGTCGCTGATCTGGGTAGTAGTGTGTGTGAGCCTTTTGGCGTGATATTTGCCAAAACTGGCGAGCGGTCCTGTCGACCTGATAGAATCAGGCTGCCCGGATGCGTATCGACCTGCAACAGCTTCCGATTCCGGATTGGGGCCTGGAGTGCCCTCGTTGCGGGTATCCGCTCAAAGGACTAGCAAGGCACCGTTGCCCCGAGTGCGGTGCCGAGATCAGCGTTCCTGAATTGATCAAGCCCTAGACCCGCGTTCGGGCACCCCGCTTCACTGGGCAGGAGTTGCCGTTTCCAGATTTTGGCCTGCGTTGTCTTGCGTGCTCCACGCCGTTGGTGCGTGCGCCGCGGCGTGTCTGTCCGGCCTGTGGCACGCCGTTCGATCCGCGGTCATTTCTTAGCGGTATTTCCTGGTTCTCCATCGTGTCGTGG
>DASXUA010000754.1:0-2997 GCA_036505095.1 Phycisphaerae bacterium | reverse complement strand
GAAGTAGCGCGGCGCGTTGGCGTGGATCGCCGCAGCGTTCGGCGTTGGAAGTCGGCAGCGCGACGACGCGGTGAGGCTGGGGTACGAGCCAAGCCTGCGCCAGGACGGCCATCCAAACTGACGGCTCAACACAAACGTCGGCTCGAAGCATTGTTGCTCAAAGGTCCGCAAGCCGCTGGTTTTGACACTGACCTGTGGACTTGTCCGCGCGTGGCCGAGCTCGTGCAGCGTCGCTTTGGCGTGGACTATCACGTCGATCATGTTGGGCGGCTGTTGCATGACTTAGGCTGGAGTCCACAGCTGCCGACACGCCATGCCGTGGAACGCGACGAGGCGGTCATCCAACGTTGGGTGCACGAAACTTGGCCGCGGGTAAAAAAAACGCCTGCCGCCGCGGCGCGGCGATCGTCTTCATCGACGAAGCAGGGTTCTTGATGGCGCCGCTGCGCCGGCGCAGCTGGGCGCCGCGCGGCCACACACCGCGCTTGCGGCAACGCACCCGCTTGCGGCGCAAGGTTTCGGTCATTGCCGCGCTGGTCATCTCGCCGCGACGTCATCGGGTACGTGGCTATTTCGGGCTTCAGCCCGATGCCAATTACGACGGCGAGGCGATCTTGGCGTTCCTCAAAGAACTGCGTCGCACTTTGCGCGTGCCGCTCACTTTGGTCTGGGACCGTCTGCGCGCCCATCGTTTCGAACCAGTCGCCGGTTGGCTTGCCGATCATCGCCGCGATGTACGTGCTTATCTGCTGCCACCGTACGCCCCGGAACTCAACCCGGTCGAACTGATCTGGGGTTATGCCAAGAGCCATCCCCTGGCTAACTTCGCGCCGCTCGAGCTTCATGATCTTGTGATGCAGACGCAATTGGTCGCTTACGCCATCGGTGACGACCAACTGCTGTTGCGCTCCTTCATCCAACATTGCCCTCTTTCTTTACGCCTCACATAGGACATTATTTATGCAGGAGCCAATAGCTAGACCTACCTAGCTGTCCCGCTCGGCTCTTCGGCGTTCAGTTCACGCGCATGCCGCGGTCAGATTCCGCGCTCTGCTCGTAGCACGCTTGCATCACCGCGCCCGAGAACTCGATGTTTTCGTCGTGCGAGTGCGACCAGACGTAAGCGATCACTGCACTTACTTCGGCCTTCACGTCAGGTTTCCATCGCGGGTCGAACGGATTCTCGTCGCGGTAATCCTGCTCGGACTTGCCGTTCTCTTTGACCGCAGCCATCGTTTGCACGATCAGCATGCGACCGAGGCATACCCGGTCGATCGGGCTCATGCGCTCCGTGTCCTCGGCTGCTGCCTGTCCGGCGAAGTAAGCAAGCAGGATAGACACAGCAAAAAGTGCGACTTTCATGTTGCGCCTCCAGGTTAGTAACTCCCCCCTGGATCCACTGCAAAGAGTGATGCGCTTACTTGACTACTTCACTTCTTGTGTAGCGCAGCAGCAGGATTAGTGCCAGGAGGTGCCGGAGGCTTGGGCGACCTCGCCGGTAGGCGGGAGGGTCCTTGGTGATTCCTCCTTACCCCGCCCCTCACCCCTGCCCCTCTCCCGGGGGGAGAGGGATATTGATAAAGCAAACCGTTAGCCCCGCGTGACCATTTTGTGATCTCTCCCGGCCAGACTCCGCTTGTCATCCGGGACGCACCGCGTCCGCCAGGTGAAAGGAGCCGAGGATGGAGAACGTCGCCCGCCGACCTGCCCGAGCTGAGCTGCCGCCCCGTGCCGGCATCGGGCTGCGCGCGCCGCACTATCGGGAGGTCCTCGAGACCCGGCCGGATATCGGCTGGATCGAGGTCCACAGCGAAAACTACTTCGGGCGCGGCGGGCAGCCGCTGCACTATCTGGAGCGCGCGCGTTCCCACTATCCGTTGAGCCTGCACGGCGTAGGCTTGTCGCTGGGCTCGGCCGACGGTTTGCGCCACGCGCACTTGGCGCAGCTCAAAGCCCTGGTCGAGCGCTTCGAACCGTCGCTCGTCTCCGACCACCTGTGCTGGGGCGCGATCGGCGAACGTCATCTCAACGACCTGCTGCCGCTGCCCTATACGGAAGCGGCGCTCGATGTGGTCTGCGCCAATGTGGTGCGAGCGCAGGAATTTCTGGGCCGGGAGATCCTGGTCGAGAGCGTCTCGAGCTACCTTCAATTTTCCGACTCTACTATCCACGAGTGGGAGTTCGTGGGCGAAGTCGCACGGCGCACCGGCTGCGGTCTGCTGCTCGATATCAATAATATTTATGTCAGCGCCGTCAATCACGGCTTCGATGCGCTGGGCTATCTCGATGCGATTCCGGCGCACGCCGTGCGCGAGATTCATCTGGCGGGCTTCGACAGCAACGGCATGTGCCTCATCGACACGCACGGCAAACCGGTTGCCGGCCCGGTGTGGAACCTCTACGGTGAGGCGCTCACGCGGCTCGGCCCGATCCCAACGTTGATCGAATGGGATACGGACTTGCCTCCGCTCGCGGTCCTGCTGCAAGAAGCCGCCAAGGCGCAGGAGATCTTGAATCAATGGACCATGGAGGCGACCGATGCTCTCGCTGCGTGAGCAGCAGGCCGGATTCGCCGCCGCGCTCTTCAATCCTGCGGCTCGTTCGGCACCGGGCATTCGCGCCGACGGCATCAGCCCTGCGGTGAGGCTTGGCTTTTACCGCACGAACGTATTCGAGAATTACCGCAAGGCGCTCGCGGCGACCTACCCGGCGGTGGAGAAGCTGGTAGGGCCTGGGTTCTTCGCCAGCCTGGCCGAGGAGTACATCCGTCGCTATCCCTCGCATTCGGGCGATGTGGGCCGGCACGGCGAGCAGTTCGCCGAATTCCTGCGCCGGCGCGCCTGTGCGCGCGAGCTGCCTTATCTCTCGGACGTCGCACGCCTCGAGTGGAGCATCGACGAGAGCTTCAACGAAGCGGAGCACGCGCCGCTTGCGCTGGAGCGGCTTGCTGGTGTTCCAGAGGGGCAGCACGAACGTTTGCGCTTTCTGCTCGCTCCA
>DASXUA010000753.1:0-1893 GCA_036505095.1 Phycisphaerae bacterium | reverse complement strand
CTGGGCGTCCTGACGGGCCAGTGGCTCAAGTCAGCGCGCGAGCCAGCCGAGAAGGCCGCGGGCCTGTTCTTCGCGGCGAATCTGATGCTGCTGGCCGGCGTCTGCATGGATTACGGCTTCCCCATCAACAAGAAGATTTGGACGAGTTCCTATGTGGTCTTCACGGCCGGCATGGCGACGAATTTCCTGGCGATGTGTTACTGGCTGGTTGACGTGCAACGGCGTCGCGCCTGGTCGTGGCCCTTCGTGGTCTTCGGCACCAACGCCATTCTGGTCTACTTCGCCTCGGGCATCGCGGCGCGGATGATGGGCCGCTGGAAAATGCACTCAGCCGGCGGAGACCTCGCCCTGAAGACCTGGCTGTATCAGAAGCTGTTCGCCTCCTGGGCCGAGCCGACCAATGCCTCGCTGCAGTTTGCGATCAGCTTCGTCCTCGTCTGGCTCTTACTGCTGATTCCATTGTACCGCCGGCGCATTTTCATCAAGATTTGAAGGGCGATCTCAAACGTCCGCGACCAGCACGACGTGCACCTCTCTGGGACCGTGGACGCCGGTGATCAGTATGCCCTCGATGTCGGCCGTTTTGCTCGGACCGGCGATGAAGACGACGCTGCTGGGCAGATCGCACGGGTCGATGCGCGTCCAGTAATCGATCATATCGGGCACAATCTCGCTGCGATGGACGATCGCAATGTGGATGGGCGGTACAAGGCTCAAGCCGCGCCCATGCTCCGGACCGGCACTGCAAACCAGCGTGCCGCTTTCGGCCAGGGCGGCCTCGACGCGCGTGAGCCCGGCATCCGCGCGGTAATAAGCCTCGAAGCCAGGCGCCGATTGCCAGGCGATCGCGTCAATTCCGTCGCGCTGTAGGCGCTGCATCAGATCGGGCGCGTACGGCGCCGCATCCAGGCTGGCCACGATCGAGCGCACGCCCAATCGCCCCAGGACTTCGCTGACCGAATCGATGAGGCGCGCCGCCGTCGTGTCGTGCACTTGAATGCCGACGTCAACCGCTCGCCTGCTGAACAGTGTGCGCAAATCATCATTGGGGTCGGCCAACCGGACGAGCGATTCATCAACCATCGGCGTGGGCTCCACCGTCGCCGGCGTTTCGACGCGGCCGAGTGCTTCCCGCACGCGGCGCATAAACGTGTCGGCGGACACGCGTTTGGCCGCAACCTCGTTCATCCTTCGCGCTCCTTCTGGCGCCTTCGCCACCAATGTCTGAACGTGCGGGCGGTCGGGGTGGGCATGTCGCGCTCGTCCGTCCAGCCGTTCAGCGGCGGCGGCAGGCGCGTGAGCCAGCCGCGCGCGGCGTAGGGATCGCCGCGATCTTGCGACCCTGTCCAGCGCGCGGTCAGCCGCAAGAGCAGGCGCTGCACGCTCGTAGCGACGCGATAGCTTGCGCTGCTGCGCAGGCTCAGGGCCCAGACTCGGTAAAAGAGGCGCTCCGGCAGGTTCGTGATGCGGCGCGTGACCATCTGTTCGCGCAGCCGGATCAGGTGGCTGGGGATGTCGATGTTCACCGGGCAGGCCGCGTAGCAGGCGCCGCACAGCGAGCTGGCGTGGGGGAGGTCGGGATAGTTTGCCAGACCCTTCATTAGCGGGGTTATCACCGCCCCGATCGGACCGGAATACACCGAGCCGTAGCTGTGCCCCCCGATCTTGCGGTACACCGGGCAGGCGTTCAGGCAGGCGCCGCAACGGATGCAGCGCAGCAGCTCGCGGGTTTCCTGGCGCAGGATTTCCGTCCGGCCATTGTCCACCAGGATGACGTGGACTTCGTCCGGGCCGTCGTGCTCCGCGGCGCGCCGCGGACCGGTGATGATCTGCGTGTAGCACGTGAGCGGCTGGGCCGTGGCGCTGCGCGCCAGCAGCTTGAGCAACACCGAC
>DASXUA010000752.1:0-4371 GCA_036505095.1 Phycisphaerae bacterium | reverse complement strand
CACGGAAGACGAGTCGAAGGCCAGCGCCGATCGGCGCCGGGCCGTGCAGCTTCTGCGGGGACTGGCCAAGGGAAATTCCGCCAATGGGGGCAACTCCGAGGCCGAAAACCTGCTCTACGACCTGGAACACCTGCAGGTCGGGATGAAAGCGCCCGAGGTCACCGGCACCGATCCGAACGGCAAGACGATCAAGCTCTCGCAGCTCCGCGGCAAAGTCGTGGTACTGTATTTCTGGGGTTTCTGGTGAGCACCGTGCCGCGCGATGATCCCGCACGAGCGTGAGCTGGCCGAGAGGCTATCCGACAAGCCCTTCACGCTCCTGGGGATCAACAGCGACGAGAGCCGGTCGGCTCTCAAGAAAACCATGGCGGACGAGAAGATCACCTGGCCGCAAATCCACGACGGCAAGCCGGCCGAGGGCCCGATTGCCAAGCAGTGGAACATCCACGCCTGGCCCATGATCTTCGTTATCGATCACACCGGCGTGATCCGCCACCGCGGCCTGCGCGACAAGGAACTGGACGGGGCGGTCTTGAAGCTGATCGAGGCAGTTCCCCAGAGAGGCGGCCGGACGACGGATCAACACGGGTAGCATAACCCGATCGGTCGACCTGCGCTACTGACACCCACTCGTATTGATCGTGCAATTGGAATTGCAGGAGAGGTTCCCGCTGGTGTACTGCGCGCTGTACGCGGAGCATTGCCCCACGCCGTCGCCGAATTCGCCCAGGTTGACTCCAACGCCGTTGATGAAATCACACTGCTCCGGAGGATTGAGGTTGCCATCGCCGCAGAACGGCTGCGCAATGGGACCGTTCACGCGGATGCCAAAGGCCGCCAGGGCGTGACAGTTGA
Source organism: Phycisphaerae bacterium (assembly GCA_036505095.1). Lineage (GTDB taxonomy): Bacteria > Planctomycetota > Phycisphaerae > UBA1845 > UBA1845 > DASXUA01. The sequence continues at coordinate 3,516 of DASXUA010000752.1, read as the reverse complement.
GCGATGGCGGCGGACCATCACACAGCGCACCATAGATGAAAGAATCTGACCCGGTGAAGCCCGCCGGCGGCTGATAATTCAGCGCGGTGCCGCCCCAACCGCTGGGCGGCAGATTCACGCTGGCGACCGGAGCGCGTCTCAGGCTCCAGTTCAGCGGCCCGACGGGCAGATGAAAGACGTAGTGCATCTGCGTCGTGATTTGCGCCAGCGAGGCATACATCACCCCGTTCTGATAGCTGCGCTGGAAGCGACCGGACGTGGGCGAATCCAAAACCGTGAATGGACCGGTCGGCGCGCCGAAGTACTGCGGCCAAGCGGCCCAATCGTACTCGCTCGGCGGCGTATAGAAGCTGCGCACCGTAAAGAACGCCTGCCCAGGCTCACGCAGCAGCATGGCGAGCACGCCGTACAAACGCGCTCGCGCCTCGGCCTGCGTTGCGGACCAGGCGGGATGGAACGGAAACAGCAGCACCTCGTGCGCACCGTCGGACATGTACTGACGATAGACCTCGGCCTCCGTTGCAGCGCCCGCGGGCAGCCTATCGAAAAACGAGGCCTCGATCGAAAGTCCATTGGTCGCATCCTTCAGCAAGCCGAGCTTGTAGAAGTCGTTCGCGGCGAGCGTCACCGGGCTGAGCGCGGCGTTCACCTGCACCAGAATGCCGTCCGAATTCAACCGGTCGCGCAGCAGGTTCAGGTAATTGGTGACGTCCTCGAAGCTCCAGTTGGGGCAAGGCATTCCAGGCGGCAGAGCGGAGGAACAGTTCGACCCGTTGGGCGTGCCGCCCGACTCCGGCATGCGGATGTTGTCCAGGTGCACCGCCTGCACGCCGTTCGACAGCAACTCGTTGGTCAGCGCCTGGACGAAGGCCGAAGCCACGGTCGGGTTCTGAATATTGACCTGGTGCTGGACGAATCCGTTTGCGAAGTTGCTGGCGCCGAAGAAATGCTCTGGAGGCAAAAGGTCACACGGGATAAACCCGCGCGGATAGGCCGGGTCGGGCCAGGTTACGGCCGGGTCCGAACCGCTGTATCCCACCATGCAGTCGCCGCCGGAGAGATACGTTTTCAGAAAGTCGGGCCCGGGATGATAGTTTGCGTACCAGTTCACGAGCTGCGTGAACGCCGTTACTGCATCCTGCATGCTCCACTGGTAGGCCGGATTCATGGAGGCGTAGAATTGATACAGCCCGGCATTGTTGACTCCCACCAGCGCATACGGGGACTCGGCCGCGTGCTGCGTATAGGTCGCATAGCTTAGCGCCGCCGCTTGGTTGGCAAAGATGACCGCCAAGTACTGGTCGGAGTTCGGCCAGGCCGGCAGGGGCGCGTTGGGCAGCGTGCCGTTGTAACATTCCTGGAGATTGGTGTAGCCATCGCCATCTTCGTCGACGTTCGGCAGATGATCCAGATTGCCCCAGTAATACAGTTCGCACTCGTCCGGATAGCCGTCGCCATCGACGTCGTCGTTTACCAGCGGGTGCGTGTCGATACCGTCGGGAATGCCGTCGCCGTCGGTGTCCGGATTCGTGGGATCGGTCGCCGCTCCGTCGAGGCTATATAGCCCGAAGACCTCCAGCCCATCGTTCACCCCATCGCCGTCGCTATCCGCCATAATAAGGCTGGTCTTAAGGCCGGTGGGATACACATGTGTTATTTCAACGAGATCAACCAGCAGGTCGTTGTCGGTATCCGCCCGCAACGGGCTCGATTGGTACGTGTGCACTTCCAAGCCGTCGGGCAGGCCGTCGTGGTCGGTGTCGGGATCAAATCGGTTGGTGTGGTACTCGTACTCCTCCAAGTTGGTCAATCCATCGCCGTCCGGGTCGCTGGTCGGCGAGTTGATCGTGAGGGTGATCAGCCCGATGTTGGAATTGACGCCGGAGCTGTCGCGGACAAAGAAAAAGATCGTGTCCTGACCTGAAAACTCGACGGAGTTGATGTGGTACCACAGATTCGGCGACTCCAGCGGAGTGCTGAACGAAGCCGCGACGGTCGAACCGTCGGCCGTGGTCAGAAAGCCATGGTCCGGAAGCCAGGCATCGATCGGAATGAAGTACGAAAGCGGATCGCCATCCGGATCGGTCGCCGTCAGTGTGATGGCGAATAGTTGCGAGGGTTGATTGACATCGAAGGCGATATCCTGGCTCTGCGCCAGCGGCGCGTGGTTACCCAACGCCCAGGGTGTCGCGGACAGCAGGATGGCTGCCGCCGCCGATACTACGCGTGCTTGCATATTAGTCTCCGTGCCAGGAGTGAACGTACGATTTCCGCGGGAACTCCGGCAAGCTAGTAGCGCTGATCCGCCCCCGGGCGCAGATCCGTCATGGCAGGGCGGATAATTGACCCCGCTCTAGTCAGGGTTTCGAGGGTATTCTTGATCCGGGACAAGGCGGGTTGTCCCGGACCGCGTTCCATCGCACTTCAACCACAAAGGCAGGAACCATTCCCGCTCCGGTCCACGTCGATCATCGCTGCCCGGCAGGGCGTGCGTCAATGGGGATTTCGCCCGACTCTGAGGATCAGGGATGAAGGGATCGAGGCGGAGGGCTTGGAAATCGGTCCCTCGATCGCTTGATCCCTCCAGTCTCGAACAACGTTGCCAAATCGCGCGGTACCTTTGCAAAAGTGTGATCGTTTCGCGACATTCTCGTCAGGTCACCTCGCTTGGCGGGCTGCCCACGCGGTTGCGAGGGTCGGCGCGCCGACTTTCTTCGTTTTTGTGAAAACTGTGACACCCTCGGCAATTTTCTTGGGCAGCGCGCATCGGGTGAGCGCGGGGCGGGGCGACATTGCCGAGATCGCGCGTACCGCTGGGTGCGTGGGCCGAATACGCTCGCTTACGCTTGCGGTTCTGAAAAGCGGCAGCGCGCATCGGGAGCCTCCACTAAATCGCGTTCATCCGGAGCGGGCGTCCAGCACAAAATCGTGCGCCGTTGACCGCACTGGCCATTCACCTATACAACGCGCGCGGCGCTCGCTCGTTGACTGCGCATGGAGCGCCCATGGGTGGGCGGTGATGACAGGATGTCGTGCGGAGTACAATTCGGAGTTGCGGGCGCGTGTGGTCAGAGCGGAAGAACGGGTCCGCGACACACGAGTCACCCGCGCATGGCGCGAGCGTACGCGCCACGGCGGCGCCGGCCAAAATCGGAATGTCCGCCTTTCGCTCGGTAGGCCCTTCCCGCCCTTTTGCCAGTTCGGGCGCAAAACTCAAATTGGGTGGGCGTCCGGGATTTCCCGGATTTCCTCGCTCCTCGTCGCCACTAACTGACATCAGCCCGACTGGTCCCGTGAACCGCGCCACATTCGGGACAGCGAACCCTGACGGCGTCTCTCACGTCGAAGCCGCACGCGGGGCAGCTTAGCCCTCCTGAAGCGCGCGGGCGCAACAGCATCCGCAACAAGAGCAAAGCCGTTAGATAACTTGGAGTCGCGGATGCTGCAACGGCCACAAAGCTGGCCGTTATTTCTCCCAACGTATGCACGAGGATGCTCGCATGGTAGCGCTTCGAA
>DASXUA010000751.1:0-6077 GCA_036505095.1 Phycisphaerae bacterium | reverse complement strand
GCCGCGACAGGAACGAAAAGCCGAGCTGACGTACAACCTGTTTGAACATTGACGACCTCCTTGTCCGAGTTAACTCGTTCGACAACGAGAGTTTAACTCACAAGGAGGTCGTAAAAAATAGGCCCTCATGAATAATCCGGGTTAGCTCGGCCTACCGGGCAGGATGTGAATTCGCGGATCAGACGGTCGAGGCAGCAGCCCGCTTCCCCGAGAATGCCATCCACGACCGCAGCATCATCATAGAAACCGATGCCCAGCCGTGCTCGGGCCCGAGCTACCTGCTCACTTCGAATTCCGTCGCCCGTGCTCACTACGATGGTTATCGGCAGTTCCTGCGCGACCCATAACAAATCTCGTTTCAACCTCGGCAAGGCCTGCTTTACTTTCGAATGGGATGTGAGTTGTCCCGTACGATTGCCGCCTTGCCTGCTTCCCGTTCCCCCTGGCGCGCGCTTTTCGCGCGCATCCCAGCGCGCGCCGCGCATGTAGTAAGGGTGAAGGCGTCAGGCGTAGCCAACCCGCAATCCGCGGGCGGCGCCCGCACTGCCGTCATAGCCCGGAAAGTGATGAAATGATCACGCAAATCACCAAATCCAGGAAACGCGCCCATCCGCGCCCCCAAACCGCATTGGCCGCGTCAAAAAGAGGGCCCTGCGCGCCGCTTTTGCAAAAACTGTCACACAATTCGCAATGCGCAAGCCCAGTCGCCCGCCGGAGATCTACGCCGCCTTTTCCGTCCAACCGTCCAACCGTCCAACCGCTCATTTTTTTCGCGGCGCGGTCAAAGCCCGCCCGCCGGGTGCGTCTCAACTCCTGGCGCCTGCCGGCCTGGCGGCACCCGTTTCGCGCGCCGGCGCCGAACGAACCCAACTCGGGGTTGGCCACAAGGCTGGCCGGATGCGAGTAAGATTAAGGCAAGGCAGAAGAGTGCGAGCAGGAGAAGATCAGGAGCAGGATCCTAAAAATGCCACGTCCGCTCATCGTCGTTGCTGAACCGTACGAGCCGACCGCGGTTGCGAAGCTGCGCGCGGTCGGCGAGGTGCGCGCGCTCGATGACTGTTCGGAAGAGTCGCTCCTGGCGAACATTGCAGAGGCCGAGGCGCTGCTGGTGCGCACTTACGCGCCGGTCACCGCACGGGTGATCGCGGCGGCGCGCAAGCTAAAGGTGATCGGGCGCGGGGGTGTGGGACTGGAGAACATTGACACCGCGGCCGCGGCGCGCGCCGGCATCACGGTGGTGTATACCCCGGCGGCCGCGACGCGCGCGGTGGCTGAGCTGACGATTGGCCTCATGCTGGCGCTGGAGCGCCGCATGTACTTCGCCGATGCTGAAGTGCGCGCCGGACATTTCATCCGGGCGCGCAACGTCCTGCGCGGCCGCGAACTTGGTGATCTGACGTTGGGCATCGTTGGCATGGGCCGCATCGGCCGCACGGTGGCGCGCATCGCCCGCATTGGCTTTGGCATGCAGATCCTCTACAACGACATCGTCGAAATTACCGGCTTGGATTTCGAGGCGACGCGCGTTGAAAAGGATCGGCTCTGGTCGGAAGCCGATGTCATCAGCCTGCACCTGCCGCTGACGCCGCAAACCGCCAACCTGATCGACGCCGGGGTGCTGGCGAAGTTCAAACGCTCTTCGCTGCTGATCAACACCGCCCGCGGCGGCATTGTCGATTCGGCAGCGCTGGCCGACGCCTTGCGCGCCGGGCGTCTGGCGGGGGCGGCGATCGATGTCTTCGACGTCGAGCCGCCGCCCGTGGACCACCCACTGTTGAATGCTCCCAACGTTGTACTCTCCCCGCATTCCGCCGCGCGCACCGCACCCGCCCTGGCCCGCATGAACGACTGCGTCGATGACGTGATCGCGGTGCTCGCCGGCCGCTGCCCGCAGTTTGCGTTCGTCGGTTGATCCTTGACAGCCGAGGTATCGTGCATGATGCTCACGTCCAGCCGTGTTCACGAGCCGCAAATTCAAGACGGCCACGACGCCGACGCTGGCGCCGGTTCCGCTGCACAGCGCGCATGTCCAGGCCGTCGACAACGTGCACTTGGAGGCGCCGCCGCAATGCGCCGACGATTTGCGCTGGTTTTACGCGGATTTGGTGGGCCTGGAGTGCGTCGAGGAAGCGCTCGCCGGCGCCGGCTCGATCCTTCGATTTCGCAGCGAGCGCATCGAGCTGCACCTTCGATTGACGCCGGAGCCGCAGCTCGAGCCGGTGGCCTGCCGGGCGGTGCTGCTGGTGCCGTCGCTGGCAGCGGCGGCCGAACGGCTCAGTGAGCGGAAGATCGCGTTCGTGCGTATCAACGGAATCCAGTACACCGACCGCCGTTTGAGCCTGCTGGATCCGGGCGGAAACCGGATCGAACTCAAGCAGGCCTGGCTCTATGGAATGTTGTGATCAGAAAGGAATCGCCGCCATGCGCTACCTAGCAGTTGTGTTGTTGTTGGGCCTGGGCGTCCTGATTTTACCCGGCTGCAAGGGCGGGCACTGAGGCGCGGGCGCATGCCGGTCGGCATGGAATGAACCCACACAGCAGACAGCCAACCCGAACTGACGGATCTGCGCGGCGCCGCGCTCGCTCGACGGTCTCTCAGCGTCGAGCGGAGATCAATCCCGTGGCCCAGGCGGCGTCCTCCGGCGCGAGTGGCGGGATCGGCGGCTGCGAGTAATCAAACTCCAGATCGTAACGCGCGCGGGCATAGCAGGTCGCGAAGATCGGCTGCAGCGCGATACGGACCTGCTCCTTGCCGCGCAGCGGGATCGGAATCTCCGGCAACGGGTCGCGCACGGTAAACGGATAGACCTCGCACATCGGGCGCCGCCATGCAGGATGGATGATGGCATAGTAATGCGTCCAGCCGCACGAGATAGTGCGGACCGATGCGCGTGGCGATTTCGTCACTCAGAATGGTAACGAAACGCGCGTGAAAATCGGGCCAGCGCGCGGGATCTTCAAGGTATGGGTCCATGCCGGGAAATGGCGAACGGGTCGGCTTTGCTGGGTCAGTCATAATCCACCTACTTCGGCCGCGATGGAGCCGCCGGCGAGCCCCGCACTATCATCATAGCCTCGCTCACACCCAGCCGCGCAGCTTGCAGGCTTCGGCCACGCGCTTGACGGCCACCATGTAGGCGGCCGTCCGCATGTGCGTGCTCACTGAGACGCGCATTTTGTTCACCGCGTTGAACGCATCCGTCATCTTGCGGTCGAGCTGTTGGTGAACGTCGCTCAGCGACCAGTAGTAGTTGTACGTGTTCTGCACCTGCTCGAAATAGGAGACCGTCACGCCGCCGGCGTTGGCCAGGAAATCGGGCAGGACGAAGACGTTGTTCTTGTGCAGAATGGCGTCGGCCTCGGGCGTGGTCGGGCCGTTGGCCAATTCGCACACGATCTTGGCTTTGATGCGCGCCGCGTTGGCGTCGGTGATCATGTTCTCCAGGGCCGAGGGGTACAGAATATCGACGGGTAGTTCGAGCAGCGCCGCGTTCGAGATGGGCTGCGTGCCGGGGAAGTCGGTGACGCGGCCCGTTTCGAGCTTGTGATGCACGAGCTTGTGCGGATCGAGGCCGTTGGGATTGTGCACGCCGCCGGTGGAGTCGCTGACGGCTACCAGCTTACCGCCGCCCAGCACTTCCTGATGCAGCGTAGCCGCGAACTGGCCGGCGTTCCCGAATCCTTGGATGGCATAGCTGGCCTTGGCCGGATCGATGCCGCGCACCTTGCAGGCCTCGCGCACGATGTAGGTGCCGCCGCGGGCGGTGGCGTCACCGCGGCCTTCCGAACCGCCCAGCGCCAAGGGCTTGCCGGTGATGACGCCGGGATGCGACTCGCCCATGAGCGTCTCGTATTCGTCCATCATCCAGGCCATGATCTGCGGCGTGGTGTAGACGTCCGGCGCCGGCACGTCGCGGTGCACGCCCAACTCGCGCCCGACGGCGCGGATGTAGGCCCGTGCCAGCCGCTCCTTCTCGCCCTCGGACATCTCCTTGGGGTTGCAGGTGACGCCGCCTTTGCCGCCACCCAGCGGGATATCCACGACAGAAGTCTTCCACGTCATCCACGCCGCCAGCGCACGCACGGTGTCAATCGTCTCGTCCGGATGCCAGCGCAGCCCGCCCTTGGTGGGCCCGCGGGCCGCGTTGTATTGCACGCGATAGGCGTGGAAGATGCGCGTCTGCCCGTTGTCCAGCTTGACCGGCAGGATGAAGCGATACTCGCGCATCGGCCAGCGCAGTAACTCGTGCGTGGCCGCATCCAAGCCGAGCAGGCGCGCGGCTTCATCCAACTGGCTCTGGGCGATCTTGAACGGATTCAGTTCGGGCATGTTTGGACTCCATTAGACGTCGCGGTGGCCCGCGTTCCTCGAGGGGATCGCGGATCCAAGTATCCGCCGATCCGTAAGTGGCCATTATACCGGGACCGTGAGTATTGCGAATTGCGGATTGTGGATTGCGGATTGAAATGGCGCGCGGACCCGTTCGACATAGAATCCGCAAATCCCCGTTCGCAATTGGGTAGGTGAGGGGTCGCAAGGGCGCGCGATCTATTCGACCGGCGCGCCCAAGTCGTCGCAGTGTCCGAGCAGCTCAGTAGCTCGTCAAGGCGAGGAGGTAGTGGTGAGGTTCTGATTACTGGTGCTGTTGCTCTGCAGGCTGATGAAGAAGGCCGAAATCAACGTGTCGCTCAGGCTGGTCGTGGTGCTTTCGAGGCCCATCAGGAGCGCACTGCGCACCTGGGGATCACAGCCGCCGATCTGAAACAGGCTGCCACCCAAAAGCAGGCCGACTGACAGTCGCAGAAACCGCTGCTTCAGTCCACGCTTTGACATGTCTTGGCTCCTTGCTGGCTTCCACGGACGGCCCATCCAACGTTCCGACCGCACCGCCCGCCGGACGCGCGTTCGCCGGTATCAAGTTATCGCACCCGGCGGGCAGCGGCAAGCACACCCCCGTGCCGGCCACGCCCGCCCTGCTCCCGTTTGTACACATCGGATGTTGGCGAGTCGCAGATTAGGAACATCCGATATCCATGCCGCAATCAGACGCGGCGGCGGATCGGCGTCAGCAAGGCCGGCAGGAGCAGCCCCAGAGCGGCCGGCTCCGGCACCAGCGTCAGGATTCCGCCTGACACATTGTTGACGGTATCGGCATCCCCATTCGACCAGATTGTTCCTGTCGTCGCCTGCTGAAAGAATCCGCCGCTGGACGAGCCATCATCAAGAGCCGGCCCAGTCGCATTCACGGTAACCGGGAACGCGTCGAGTTGGATCTTGAACTGAATGAACAGCCGTCCCGGCATACCCGGCGGCGGGGCGAGCAGGGCGGAATTTGCGGTGCTTGTCCGCAGCCAGAAGTAGATCGTGCCACCTCCCGAAGCCGATGGAACCGATCCGACCAGGCAGCTTGCGGGGCAACCTGGCAAAAGAGGTCCCGGGTAAGCATCGTAGTTGGCTCCATTTGAACCAGGAATTCCCGGGCCTTGTCCCTCCCCGGCCGCCGCGCCGCCGAAGATCACGGCATCGGTGATCGGATTGATCGAATCACTCGGGTCAAATTGCGGAACAAGCGTGGCGTTCGTCAGCTTCAAATCGACCTGCGCCAGCTCCAGGCTGGTGATCACGGTGGTGTCCGCGGGCACTCGCACGGCCACACGCACGATGTCGCCGATTGCGTGGATGGGTCCATTGGCCGGCGGATCAGCGGTCACATCGATGGCCACGTTGTTTGCTTTGGCTGTCAGCGGCTGAAGGATGATCAGTAGGAGAACCGGTCGCAGTCTGCGCATCATGTCCGCACCTCCGGTGGCGAAAACGCTTCAGGCCAAAAAAGAGAAGAGCCGACGTTGATCGCCGGCTCTCTCCCTCCTTAGTCAGGATTGTTTTTCGAGACCTCGAACTATATCCGCCGGCGGCGCAAAGCTGCCAGCGAACCGAGGACGAGCAGACCCAGGCTGGTCGGCTCTGGAACGATGGTCAGGTTCAGGATGCCGCCCGTGACGTTGTCGGCGGTGTCGGCATCGCCGTTCGAGTAGATCGTGGCGGTGCCAGCTTGCTGGAAGAACGCGCCGCTGGA
>DASXUA010000750.1:0-10231 GCA_036505095.1 Phycisphaerae bacterium | reverse complement strand
GCCGCTGTCGTCGCTGCGAGCGGCATGACAGCCGCGGTAACGGTTCCGAGTATTCGACGGCTCAAGTAAGGTTGCATGCTGCGCCTCCGATCATGAGTTGAGTGCTGCCGCGACGCTGCCACAGTCGGCTTCAGCCGACTCGCAATGCCCCGCCCCGCTCCTCTTGGAGCCGGCTTGAGCCGGCTTTCTCCGGCTACTTCGAAGGAATCCGACGACGCCGATGCGACACCACCCACGCCGTCAGCGTCAACAGGATCGTCCCCGCGACGGCCAGATCCGTCCCGCATAACCGAAACAGCAGCGGCGCCGGGGAGCGGTTGACGGTCACGCGCACCCCGTTCCCGTTCGGCAAGGTGGTGTTCTCATTGGCGGTGACGCCGCCATTTCCCGAGGGTGGCATGCTGTTGATGTTCGCGCTGGGTGTGCTGGTGTTGGCATTTCCCGTTCCCGGCGGCGGCGTCCCCACAATGGCCACGTCGAAGGTGTTCACCTGCACGATCTGCGGCGGGCCCGATTCACCGACGCGGGCCGATTGCAGGAACGCAAGCTGGTTAACCGGTGGTGCGCTGAACGGCGGAAATCCGTAGCCTTGGATCACGACCTCGCCCTCGCGGCCCGTTCCCGCGCCGAGTTCCAGCGCCCACTGCGTCTGATTGTTCACGCAGCTCTGGTGCAGCGTGGCCTGCCGCTCCAGTGCCTGCCCCGGAAGATCCGGATTAAACGAAAACTCCGGATCGAGCGTCATCTCGTCGGCCGACAAGGTCGTGTACAGCCGCGTCAGATATGGCATGCCGTCGAACACCGTCAACGTGCTCTCCAGCGGTACAACGACGTCATTGGTTAGGTCGTCCAGAATCAGCACGCGGGCGGCAGCCAGGGTTTCATCCGCGAAGATTTGCGAGAGGAGCGCATAGGACGAATACACAAACTCCTGCACGCCTTCCGGCAGTGGCAACCGTCGCCGCAGCACCTCGAGGACCTTCGCGCGGCGGAACAAGGCGTTGTTGTATAGCTGGTCGTAGAACGACGTCAGCGGCAGATTGCGCAGCCGGTCGATTTCACTGCGGTAGGCGGCCGGATTCGGTAGCCGGCTCACGACATCTAGATCGTCCCCAGCGTAGTCTGTCGCGAAGCCCTGCCCACCGGTTTGATTCATCGCGAACGTAACCAGGCTCTGATAACTGGCGTAAGCGGCTAGCGACCCGCTGTACCAGTTCAATAGGGTGTAATTGACATCGACGTGCAGATAATTAATCGGCACCGCCCGCGCGCTGCCCAGCATCCACACCAGCACGCCCATGTCGTTCTGCGCTGCGACGGCGGTCAGGCGGATCGGTACCACCGGCCGCGGTTTTTGATAGCGCATGATCAGCGGCTGAATGTCGCCCACGCCGCGATCCTGCTGCAGACGCACGGCTACGAAGTTGCATTCTTCGGCGACGTACGTCGCGATCAATTCGCGCCCGCGATCCGTCAGCACGTAACCATTCGTGTCGAGCCAGGCCACGAGCGCGTCGGGGTCGTCGCTGCTGACCACCGTGACCTCGAACGGCCCAACCGCTTCCTGCGAAAGGATTTCCACGCCGCCGCTGCTGTTCGCGTTCGCGTTCACGGCGTTGACCGGCGCACTTGCGTTTTGGTTGGCCCCGCCCGGGTTGAATCCGATGCACGGCGCGCCGTTGTATTGCAAGTTGAACTGCGGCCGCGTCGCCACGTCCAGAGGTCCGAAAATCAAATCACTGCCGAGGCTGACCTGGGGGATTCCCGGCGCAGGCACCACCCACGAGAACTGCTCGGCCGTGCCGACATACTGAATCAGCACGACGGCCGTAACCATGTCGCCATCCTGGCGAAAGATGATTTGCTCGCCGGCCTGATTGATCGGCACCTGCTGGCAGAAGAACCCGCCGCAGGCCCGCGCATCATTGGCCGATCCCACAATCGCTATCACCGCCGCCAGGCTGACCCTGCCGACGAACGTCGCCGCGCGTACTGTGTTCCGCCGCATGACACGGCCTCCTATGAAAGGCGCAGAGTTGAAAAAACGACCGCGAGTCCGCCACAGGCATGCTCGCGCGCTGCAAGTGTCAAGTCAACTCGCGGGCGTAAAAAGCAAATGAGGCGCTGACGCGCCTCATCGCTTTCTGGTTCGGGCCCGAACGTGCGGCCGCGGCTCGGCGGGAGCCTCGCCCTCCCCTATGGACAGGGGGCGACGGTGGCGCCGTTGAACACCTGCGTGGTGTTGGTGCCGTTCAGAAGCTGCACCTCGCGCAGGAAATCCTGCGTATTGACGGCGCCCGTGCGATCGATGTTGTAACGGGCCAAGTTGGTGGACTGATTGGCCGAGCCGTTATTGACCGCCGTCACGAGGGCCAGCACGTCCTGCGTGTTGGCGGTCCCGTTCAGGTCCACGTCGCCGGGCAGGAACTGATACTGCAGCTTCTGGCCGGCATTGGTGCCCAGGAACGTGAGGGTCGTGCATTCGCGCTCCGGAATCGCGCCGGACAACGCCATGCTGAACGCCACACCGCCATCGCCCGCGACGCTCACCACGCTGGGGCAATCGGCACTCCCGTTGCCGCTGACATCCGTGCAGGCGACGTTCACCATGCTCGCCATCAGCGGGCAAGTCGCCTGCGTGAACGTGACGGTGATGACGCTGTAACCAATGGCGCCGGAGTTCGGAGTCCCCACCGCGCCGATGCCCTGATCGGTTGTGTTGGTGATGTCGCGGTTCTGCAGCACGTCACGGAAGGGCTGCGGAATCAGCGGCAGGTAGGGATTGTATTTCGGCGGATTCGCCGACACGATGTTGCCCAGCCCGGTGCCGACGAACGTGAGGTTGAAATCCAACCAGCCGCCGCCCGGCGCGGTGTTGTAATCGGCCACCTTGATGATGTAGTACAGGCCCGCATTCACGGGAATGTCTACGAGTTGCGACGCCAGCCCTGTCCCGCTGTCATCGTCGCAGGCCACAAAGGGCGGATTGGCATAGGCCGGCGGCGCATAATAGCCACAGTCCGAGTGCCACACCGACAGCACCGTGTCGTAGTTGCTGCCGTTGGTATTGATGCTCATCAGCCCATTGCAAGGCGGAATGAACGAATAGAACACGGTATTGCTCACACCCATGTTGACACACGGCTCGTCGGGTTCCGCGAAGATCTCATCGGCACCGATGGTCAGCAGCAGCGGCGGATTGAAGGTGCCTACGGGCGCGCCCGTCAGTACCACAGGCATCGGGCTGCCGCAATCGTCATTCGGCGGCGGCGGGGCCGTGTAGCTGAAGTTGAAGTTCAGCATGCCTGGGGCGGAGCTGCCAAAGGCCGCCACCTTGATCATATAGGTACTACCGGCTTGCATCGGAACGTCGATCAGGTGCGATTGCAGCACATAGGGAAAGAATCCGCCGATATCATCGTTGCACGCCAACTCGACCGGCGCGGGATTGCAATTGAGCTGCGCATCGAAGCCGCGGCAACTGTCGAAGACCGAGAGCACCGTGTCGTAATTGCTGCCGATCGTGTCGATGTTCGCCATGCCGTCATATTGCGGCGTGTACCGGTACCAGACGGAAAAGTGCGTTGCGCTGGCTGCGCAACTCTCCTGCGCATCACACACCAGGTCGCTCGCGCCGCCCACGAAGTAGGGAGCGGGATCGTAGGAGAGGCCTGTGATGGTGGTCGCATTCTCGCAATCGTCATTCGCCGGCGGCGTAGGCGAGTACATGAAGTTGAAATCCAGCATTCCGCCGCCGGCCGGCGAGCTGCTCGCCATGATGTGATAGCTCGTGCCGGGAGTAACCAGGAATGCCGTGATCTGCGAGGCCGTACCGAGCCCGCTATCGTCGTCGCAGACCAGGCTGTTCGGCGAGTAGCAACCTGTCTGTGGGTCCAGATAAGCGCAGTCGTCGAAGATGACCACGACCGTGTCATAGTTGCTGCCGTTGGTATTGATGCTGATCGTGCCCGGCCAGACCGGCGAAAAGTAATACCACACCGAGTTGCTGTTGCCGCCGCAGTTGTTGAACACGCACACGTCCGTCGTGGCACCCGTGGTATCGAGCAGCGGCGGATTGAACGACAAGGCATCGCCCGGTATGTCGATCGCACCCGAACAGTAGTCGTTGCCTGGCGGGGGCGACTCGGGCGCATCGCCGCCCTGACCCGGATCGGCAGGTCCACCCGCCGGCGGGTTGTCGTGAGTGCCATCCGTTACGAACGTCGCCTGCACGGCGGCGCGATCGGTGTTCGCGGGCGTGCCCTTGGGAACGCTCGGTCCCGGGGTGACGGAAGGGTCCGCGCCGGTGGCCGTCGGGATGTCTTTCGGACAACCGTCATTGTCATTGGGCCCATTGGGATCAAAGGTATCCAGAACAGATGCATTCAGAGGAACGGATGCTGTCGGCTCGGCCGGCGAGTCGGCCTGCACGGGCGCAGCGCCCGTCCAGGTTATGACCAGCCCGGCCGCCATGATGGCCAGACACTTCGTGCGCCAAGTGCCACGCTGGGTGAATCGCGGTTTCCGCTGCATTTTCGATACTCCTAAACGTTTCGGTGGTTCTAACGGGACAACGTGCCAGCGTGACCATCGCGCCGGCGACGAATACCAGAGCGGAATCCACGCCCCGCGCTCCCGCGCAAATCTGCTGCTGTGCGGATTTTTCTCGAGGCGGACGGCGTCCTGCGCACTTGGCCTGCCCTTGTGGTTTCGCGTATCCTTGGAGCGCTGGTGATTCGACTAGGAGTTCCAAACACTCGCCGGTACGACCGTGACACCATCCGACCCGATCGAATCGTCGCCTTCGCGCGCCGTGCGGCTGCGGCAAGTGGTGCGGGACTGCCAGGCGCGGCGCGCCACGGGCGAGCACCTTCCGGACGAGGCGGTCACGTGCGCGCATCCGCATCTGATGCCGGAACTCGGGCGCGAGCTGCGCATGTTGGGGATGATTGCCCGCGCGCGCCAGCAGGCCGCCACGTCTACGGGCGGCAGCGCCGCTCCCCAACGCAGTGCACCCACCGATGACGACGCGCTGCCGGTGATCCCCGGTTACAAAATCCTCGACGAGATTCACCGGGGAGGGCAGGGCATCGTCTACCGCGCGACGCAGCTCACCACGCAGCGGCGGGTGGCGCTCAAGCTCTTGCGCGACGGCCAATTTGCCAGCCGCCGCGAACGGATGCGTTTCGAGCGCGAGGTCCTGGTGCTGGGCACGCTCCGCCACCCGAACATTGTCACCATTCATGACAGCGGCACGGTCGGTGGCTGTGCGTTCCTCGTGATGGACTACATCCCGGGGCAGGCGCTCGATCAGTGGATTGCGAATTGCGAATTGCGAACTGCGGATTCGAAGGCGCGACGCCGATCAGCCCAAACCGCAACTCGCAATTCGCAATCCGCCATCGACCCTTTGCTGCGGCTGTTCGTCAAGATTTGCCGAGCCATCCACGTAGCGCACCTGCACGGCGTGATTCATCGCGACCTGAAACCTTCCAACATCCGCATCGACGAATCCGGCGAACCGCACGTGCTGGACTTCGGTCTGGCCAAGTTGGCGACCGAAGTTGGCTCGGACGGCGCCGCGCCCTCCCCGGACGATCCGGCCGGTGCGCTCAAAACCATCACCGGTCAGTTCGTCGGCAGCCTGCCCTGGGCGGCGCCCGAGCAAGCCGAAGGGCGGCCCGAAAAGATCGACGTGCGCACGGACGTCTACGCGCTGGGCGTCATGCTCTATCAGATGCTCACCGGCCGATTCCCGTACGAGGTGGTCGGCAATATTCGCGATGTCGTGGACCACATTCTGCACAGTGAGCCGGCCCGGCCCAGCACTTTCCGGCGCGGCATCGGCGACGAAATGGAGACGATCGTTCTCAAGTGCCTGTCGAAGGAGCTGGAGCGCCGCTATCAGAGCGCCGGCGAGTTGGGCGACGATCTGCAGCGCTACCTGGAGGGCGAGCCGATTTCCGCCAAGCGTGAATCTACGCTCTACGTGCTGCGCAAGCAACTTCGCCGATATCGAAGCGTCGCGCTGGTCGCCGCGGTTTTTGTGGTGGTGCTGACGGTATTCGCGGCAATCTCAGCCCATCAGGCCCGTGCTAATCGCCGGCTGGCCGAAAGCGAAAGCCGCGCCAAACTGCAGACCATGTTGGCCTTGAACACGGCCGAACGCGAGCGGGCCGTGGCGGTCGCGGCGCGCGCCCAGGCCGACGAGCAGGCTGAACGCTACCGTCGCAGCCTGTACATCAGCCGCATCGCGCAGGCGTCCAGCGCGCTGGACGACAATCGCGTCTTGACAGCCGTCACGCTGCTCAAGCAATGTCCGGAGGACTTGCGCGGCTGGGAGTGGTCTTACCTGCACCGCCTCTCCGATACGAGCGAAACGACTTTCGCGGGGCATACCGAGCGTGTGACCTCAGTGGTTTTCAGCCCGGACGGCGCGCAAGTCGTCTCCGCCGATATGGACGGGAACCTGGAAGTCTGGCAGACCGCGACCGGCCAGCACCTGCGGCACTTTGAGTCAGGGCAGCCCACTGCCTTGGATATGGCCTTCAGGCCCGATGGAACCTGGCTGGCGGTCGCCGGCCACGACGGTGTCACCTTGCTGGATTCCCATTCGGGCCAGCAACTCGCCGCGCTGCGGGGACAAAAATCCGCCGCTTGGTCCGTTGCCGTCCGTCCCGATGGACGCACCCTCGCTTCGGGTGGCGGCGACGGCACACTCAAACTCTGGGACGCGGACACTTACCAGGAATTACTGACTTTCAACGGGCATCGCAGCATCGTGCGTTGCGCGCAATTCAGCCCGGACGGAGCCTACCTGGTCTCGGCCAGCGATGACGGCACCCTGCGCCTATGGAACGTATCAAGCGGTGAACAGGTCTGGATGCGGCCGGCGCAACATCCCCTCACACAGGCGGTGGCTTTCAGTCCTGACGGATGCTGGCTCGCCACCGGCGGCGATGATGCCCGCGTCTATCTCTGGGAGGTGGCGACCGGTAACCGTGTGCGGACGCTCGAACATGCGGACTCGGTGGAAAGCATCGCCTTCAGCCCAGACGGGCGCTGGCTGGCAGCCGGCCGCTACAACGGAACCATCACCATTTGGAACGTCACGACCGGTATTCCGCTGCGGACGTTGCGGGGCCACTTTCACGCCATCAGTTCATTGGCATCCTTAAGGGTTCAGGGTTCAGGGTTCAGGGTTCAGGAATCGGAGATCAAGAATCGCAACTCGCAAATTCATCCGCAATCCGCAGGCGACTCGCCGCTCCCCGAACAGCGGGAGTGGCTGCTGGCGTCGGGAAGTCGCGACTCCCATGTGAAACTGTGGAATCCATTCGCCACGCAACAAATCCGCAGCTTGCACGCGCATGAGCGGAGCGCGGGATGGATCGCATTCAGCCGGGACGGTGAGCAATTGCTGTCGACCGGAGCGGATGTGGTTAAAGTCTGGGATGTGCGCACGCTGGAGCTCGTCCGCGCGCTGCCGCACCCGAAGAATGTGCATGCCGCGTGCTTCACGCCCGACGGCCGATTCGTTGTCAGTGGCTGCGACGATAAGTTGGTGCACATCTGGGACACCGCGACGGGCGCGTTGCTGCGCACGCTGGAAGGCCATCTGGGCCCGGTGGGCGCGGTGGCTGTAAATCCCAGCGGTGAGCGGGTGCTGTCAGGCGGCGAAGATGGCATGCTGGCCATGTGGAACCTCGTTGATGGCCAGCGGCTTTACATGGTCGCGGCCCATGATCGCAAGATCTCCAGCGTCAACTTCAGCCCCGACGGTAAGCGTGCGGTTTCCGGCGCGCACGACGGCACCCTGGCCGTCTGGGACGCTGCGACGGGCCGCAATCTGTGGACGATCGACTCGCAATCCCAGCTTATCTTCGTCGCGCTCTTCACCCCGGACGGCAAATATGTGCTCACGGCCAGCCGCGAGACCTCCATGCGGCTGTGGGACGCCCAAACCGGGCAACACGTCCGGAGCATTCCGGGGCCGACGGGCAGCCTGTACGCCGCCGCCCTGAGCCCGGACGGCCGGCGCGTCCTCTCCGGCGGCTACAACACCACCCTCAAGCTCTCGGACGTACTCTCCGGCGAGGAGTTGCTGATCCTCAACGAGATTCGCTCGCAGATCTATTACTGCGTCGCCTTCAGCCCCAACGGCCAGCTCATCGCCGCCGCCGACCGCAACGGCACGATCACGATCTGGTCGGCCGACGACGAGCGGCATGGGGCCGGTGAGTGGTGGGGCGGTGAGTGACGTGCAGGCGTTTGGGGTCAAGCGCTGCCTGGCCGCATGCCAGTTCTCGCGGATCCTGCTGGTGATCTGCGCGTAGGGTTGGCTCGATCCCACGCGCTAAGAGGTCGTTCCACGCGAGAACGACGGTTTACGGCTTGGTCTGGGGCAGAGAACGTCGGCGGAGGCGGCGCTCGGTCACCGTCCAGAATGCGCCCGCCCGGTCGTCGCGTGCGAGCAGGGTTTCGGCCACGCGGGCAACGTCGCGTTTGCGGCCGCGCAGGGTGAAGCGGAACAGGATCACCCCGCAGCTCGCTGGCAAGTGCGAGCGAAACGCCAGCTCGCCAAAGTCCTTATCGAAGGTGATCAGGACGCGCTGTTCGGACACGGCACGCGCTAGAATCGCGGCGTCGTCGCTACCCGTCATCGATTCCTTGACGGACAAAACGTCATGGCCCAAGTCGCGCAGGCGACCGACGGCGCCCGGCGGAATGTTCTCGTTGGCCAGGAAGCGCATGCCGATCTGGCTCACGCGGGGACAGGATAAAGCTTTTCTTCGGCGAGCAACTGATGCGCGTAGGCGAGACACGCGAGCACGTCATCGCGCGTGATGTGGTCGTATTCCCTGAGCACGTCCTCCACGCTCCAGCCCTGCGCGAGCAGGCCAACGATGAACTCGACCGACAGCCGCATGCCCTTGATGACCGGCTTGCCGACCAGGATATCGGGGTTCATGGAAATTCGGTCGTTCATTGCTTCCCCATTATAGCCGCAAGCCGCGCCGTCGGTTTGGTTCGTCCGGCCTTGATATCCTTCAACGCCGCCTTCCAGGCCTTGTCCAACCGCCCAGCTTTGGCGTCCTGCTCGATCTGCTGGTCCCAGGCGTCTTCGAAATCCACCTCGCGCAGACGGTCGAGGAACTCGCCCTTCTGGTCGTCGGGCAGATTCTTCAGCGCCTCAATAATCTCGCCGACTGTGGTCATGTCCTAATTCTAGCGGTTACGGCGGCGCGAGTCATGCCAACTCCGCATCTGGCCAACTGGTTGCGAATTGCTAAGGCTGAGATCCGTTGTACCCTGTTGCCGCGTCGCCTTGATAGCCGTGACGGATTGCTCGCGGGCGCGGATCGCCTACTTCGATAAACGGGCGTGAACCAGTTGAGACGGCGCGGACTGCGGGTCTACGTCAACCTGCCAGCGCTCATCGTGGCCGTCAATCGTGATGACGAGTTCACCCGCGGCTGGCAGGAGGATGGGTTCGTCGAAAATCAAAACGCCGCCCCCGGCCTGGGCGACAGGAATGGTGCGCCCGTTTACATGCAGGCGAATTCGTACGTCGGCTGAAAAGCCGTTGGCTGGGATCCGCCGAAGAATGTCTGCATCCACCGATGACACCGTCGCGCGCCTCTCTACTTACGTGGCCGGGCGCGGCATGCAACTGCGGCGCCCGTTGGGCTCCGGCATAGATGGTACCGTCTACTCGACCGATCAGGCAACCGCTGTCAAGGGTCTTATTTCCGTCGGCGCCTACCGGCGAGAACTCGACTGCTACCAGCGGCTCCAGGCGCACAGCGTGCACGAAGTCCGCGGACATCATGTGCCGCAGCTTGGTGGGCCTGCAGTGTCGGTAATCGGCGCCGCGATCGTAAACCGCACTCTACAAGAAAAACGCGGGATGCCGCTCCGCCGCGCGGCATCCCGCTCAACTGCTCTCTCCCGTACGTCTGGACGCAACCGCTCGCTGACGCTTCGCGGCTCTGAACCCTGAACTCATTTACGGGCACGGCGCGACGGTGGCACCGTTGAAGGCCTGCGTGGTGTTGGTGCCGTTCAGGAGCTGCACCTCGCGCAGGAAGTCCTGCGTGTTGACGGCGCCGCTGCGGTCGATGTCGAAGCGCGGCAGGTTGGCGGCCTGGTTGGCCGAGCCGTTGTTCACGGCCGTCACCAGCGCCAGCACATCCTGCGTGTTGGCGGTTCCGTTCATGTCTACGTCGCC
>DASXUA010000749.1:0-2053 GCA_036505095.1 Phycisphaerae bacterium | reverse complement strand
TGCGGGCAAAGTAGAGATTGCCCTGGAAATCGAAGGTCGCTGCGACGATGGCCGGAATGCCGCGGGCATTCGCGTCGGGGCCAAACCCTGTTCCACTGACATAGGTTGTGAACGTAAAACCTGGCGCGAGCTCTATACCTCGCGCATCGAAGCCGGCCGTGGCAGGCCCTTGGAAGATCAGGAGCAGAACCGATACCGCCGCAATTGGCAACAGAAGAGGACGGTACCAGGCGATTCGTGTTGCACGCATATCAACAGAATATCCGGTTTCTCGACATGATTGGCAGCGCCATCGACAGTCGCAGCGCCTGCAAGACCCGCTCGTCAAGCCCGTGAAATAAACTAACATTCGTTATCCACTTCCGCGTGCGCTTCGGACGCTGTGGCATGCTCGATTCCAGCGAAAGGGTTGAGGAACTAGCCAAGGGCTCGCGCCCTTGATATCCCATTGATAAGAGCCCTTGGCTAGTTGGCCTGTATCTTCTGGCGCGCCTCGCGCGCCTCGCCCGTTATGCGGGGGCACAACGGGTACAAAATTCTCGTTTGAGGCCGCATAACGGGCTAATGGCCGCGCATAGAAACGCGATGCGATAGATTGAGGCGAGCGCGCGCTCGAACACGAAACGCGAATACCAGTAACCTGGAAGCGCCTCGGTCATGGCGAGCGCCTGAAAATGACTCCCGACCCCTTATGCCAGATGTGGTTGTCGTAGGTTCCGGGCCGAACGGCCTGGCAGCCGCCATCGTGATCGCCCAGGCTGGACGCCACGTCCTGGTGGTCGAAGCCGCGGACACCATTGGCGGAGGATGCCGCACAGCAGAATGCACCCTGCCGGGCTTCAAGCACGATATCTGCTCGGCGATTCATCCGTTTGCGATTGCGTCGCCGTTGTTTCGCACGCTGCCGCTCGCTAAGTACGGGCTCGAGTGGGTGCACCCGCCAGCGATGTTCGCGCACCCCATGGATGACGGATCCGCAGCGATCGTATATCGATCGATTCCCACTACAGCCGAGGGGCTCGGCGCGGACGGGCCACCGTATCACGCTCTGTTCGCCCGGCTATCCGACATGTGGCCCAGCATAGAAGACGATGTCCTTGGACCTCTCCGGTGGCCCCGACATCCCATCAAGATGGCGCGCTTCGGATCGAGCGCACTGCACGCCGCCGAGTCGGTCTCGCGCCGCACGTTCTCGTCCGAGGCAGCCCGTGGCCTCTTCGCCGGAGTTGCGGCGCACGCCATGCTGCCGCTGGATACGCGACCGACCGGCGCCGTAGGTCTGGTGTTAACACTGATGGCGCACGTCGCCGGTTGGCCTTTTCCTCGCGGGGGCGCGCAGCGGCTCACGGATACGCTCGCCTCATATTTGCGATCGATCGGCGGAGAAATCAGGACCGGAGTCCAGGTGACGTCACTGGGTGACTTACCGCCCGCAAAAGCGATCTTGTGTGACCTGTCACCAAAGCCGCTGCTGAAGATAGCCGGGGAGCGGCTGCCCGCGTGGTACCGGAAGGCGCTCGAACGGTACCGGTACGGCATGGGTGTCTACAAAGTGGACTGGGCGCTGGATGGACCGGTCCCCTGGCGCAATGCCGACTGCAGCCGGGCCGCCACGGTCCATCTTGGGGGTTCGCTGAGCGACATTGCGTCTTCCGAACGCGATGCATGGAACGGCCGGCACGCGGAACGGCCCTTCGTCCTCCTTGCGCAACCGACGCTCTTCGACGCTTCGCGCGCCCCCGCGGGTCGGCACACCCTCTGGACGTACTGCCATGTTCCTCACGGCTCCGACGTCGATATGCTGCCGCGCATCGAGCAGCAGATCGAGCGCTTTGCTCCTGGATTTCGTGATCGCGTGCTGGCTCGCGCCGTGATGCGGCCGGCGGATATCGAACGGCACAACGCCAACCTGGTGGGCGGCGATATTGGCGCGGGCGTCACTGATGTACGGCAGCTGGTCGCGCGTCCCACGTGGCGCACCTATTCGACGCCTGTACGCGGGCTCTATATTTGTTCGGCATCGACCCCTCCGGGCGTCGGTGTCCACGGTATG
>DASXUA010000748.1:0-4514 GCA_036505095.1 Phycisphaerae bacterium | reverse complement strand
GTCGTGTCGAACGCCGTCGTGCCCTCGCCGACCGCGATCGCCGCGCCACAAGCATTGTTCGCCGGACCGGGGCCTTCGGGCTGGTCGTGTGGCAGCGACGCCAGCGCCTGCTTGCGGGCGATCCGCGCCGCCTCTTGTTGCGCGGCGATCGCCGCCTTTTCCGCACCACGTGCCTGCGACGGCCCGGTGGTCTGCGCCGGCGTTTCCCGAACCTGCTGTTTGCCGTTGTCGCGCGGCTGCCCGGCTGTGGTGCCAGGCTTCCGCGTCTGTTCCGGTCTGGGCTTCTGCGCCTGTTGCGCCAACACGGCGCCGGTACACAGGCAACAGGCACCCAGTACATACAACCTACGTTTCCAAACCATCTTCACTACCTCCGAATGAATGAACCGAGACCCGGATGCCCTTTCCGTTAAAAGACATCCCGACCCGCTTTTCCAACTCGTTCCTCAGAACCCGGCACACGCGTACCGGGTGACGTTTTATCCGCTGTGAAACCGCGCCCCGCCGCAGTGGATCTGCGACCTGGCAGGCGACGTTCTGAAAACTGTCTCGACCGCTATCGTTACTGGACTTGATCGGTAGGCGCGCACCGCGACATGAGCTTTTGTGGCAAGCCGTGCTACACCACTCGCGCGTCAACACGCACCGCCTTCCGAGGTTGGCGCAGGCTCAACCGAGTTATCAGCACTGGTCGTGGGCCGACCGCACCCGGAGACGTTTATACACGAGAGGGATAAAGAATCGGTGTTCCCCGCCGACGCTTCTTTACTCGCGCTGCCTTTCGCGAATTCTCGTTCGCCGCCGCGACGATTCCTGCGGCGAAGTCCGAGTATCCCCGTTCCCTAGCCTCCGTAGTTGGGTAGTATGCCCAATCTCGGTGACCAAGTCAATGGCAAAGACTCCAGAATTAACATTCAGCATCGGCCTTATTATTTGTCCCAGCGGTGATTCTGGGGCCCGGGGGGCTGGCAATCGTCCGCTAGCGAGGCGCCGTTTCCAATAGCGCCTGGTTCAGTACCCGGCCAGCCGCGTTGACCGGCGGCTCGATCTCGAGCAACGCCGCCAACGTTACCGCCAGGTCGCAAACATCCACCTCCTGGCTGTAGCGGGCCGGCTTCACGCCGGGTCCGGACAGGAGGATCGGCACGTGCCGGTCGTAGCTGTTGGCCGAGCTGTGCTCCGCGGCCTGGGTGCTGAAGGCCCAGAATGGTGCCAAGTGGACATAAACGTCGCCGCTACGCCCCTCATAGGCCGAATAAAGCGCACAGGCCGCGATCGGATCGGCAAGCGCAGCCTCGCGTAAGTATGGCAGGTCTCCCGGATATGCAGCCCCAATGCCAGGGCGGGGGATCGACCCGAGATGTGCGAGGGCTGAAGCTGCCACCCGTGCCGCCTCGGGGCCGGCGATCTCCTTCTCGACCATAAGCACACTGTCCAGATAGAGCCACGGTGCCTTCAGCCCCAGGACGTAGTGCCTTCCGCCACCGGCTGGACCGCAGCGCTGCGTCAACGCTGCCTCGACATCTTCGATGAGTTTCTTGGGCTCGACCCGGCCGCCGCCCAGCCGCAATTCCTGGGCATATTCCGACTCCAACCCGGCGCCGTGGTCGGCCGTCACCGCCACGAGGCAGTGTTCGAGCCCCACGCGCCGATCGAGCCAGTTCAGGAACTCTCCGATTTGCCGGTCGGTCCTTACGGCCATATCCAGGACTTCGTGGCTGAAAGGCCCGAAGAGATGCCCGACAGCATCGTTGGCCGACAGGCCGATCACTACCAGATCGGGAGCCGCTCCATCCGCCGCGCTGTTCCCCCGGGCGACGCCGAGATCTTCCGCTTCGATCAGGCGCCGCACCACGTCGAACACCAACTCGTTGGCGAATGGGGTTGCCGAGAGCGCTTCGTAGTAGTCCGGAGGCAGGACGACCTTCCGGGAATCGTCGGTCTCCGACCGGCTTTGCTCACCGCCGATCACTTTCGGAAACGTGTTCGAAAGATGTACCGATGGGCCCCGCTCGTACGGCGCGTCGTCGGCCCGCGCGTACTGCGCATAAATCGATTCCGGCAGGCAGCGCTCCCAGCGCGCGCCGTAGAAGCGGTCGGCGATCCGCTGCTCGTTGAGCTGCGCGAGCCATCCCGGCAGTTCCGAGAAATAGTAGCTGCTGCTGACGAACGCGCCGGTCTGACTGTCCCACCAGATCGCGCCATCCGCCAGCTTCCCGCCCAGCAGCACGGCCGCGCGATCCTTCAGGGCCACGCCCCAGACCCGCGCGCGGCGCCCGGTGGCCAGCTTGAGTTGATCGCCAAGCGTGGTCCCGATCAGGTTCGCCGGCGAAGATCCGTGTGCTCCCTCGTCGCGGCGCTGTTCTGCCGTCTGCCTGCTGGACTCCGGACCGAGCGGCGCGCAATGCTCATCGTCGACGCAGTAGACCCGGACGCCGTCCGCGCGCCGATACCATTCGTTCCCGACGATGCCATGCACCGATGGGGGCGCGCCGGTGCTGATGGTGGCATGTCCCGGCCCGGTCGACGTGGTGCCATGCCGGAAGTAGGCCTGGGTGAACCGCGCGAATCCCGGTCGCAAGAATCCGTCCGCACCGAACAGCGATTCGAAGCGTGTCAGATAATCGGCGCGGAATTGATCGACGACGATCACGACCACGAGCCGCACGCGCGCGGGCGGCGCGCGCGTTGGCGGCGCAGGATCGGCGCCGCGACTGGCGGCGCCGACCCAGACGAGCGTTGTCATGAGCGCCACCGCGCCGGGGCTATACGTGCTGCGCATTGAATCGCCTGAAAAGTAGCGTTTGAACCCTGAAAACTGAAAACTGAAAACTGAACACCCTCCATTGACCTCCCGCATCCGAATGGATACCACGAGCCGTGCATGAGCGACAGTCCTCAGCCCGCGTTCACCGAGCGCCGCCGGGTACCGCCTGCGCGCACCGCATATTTTGAGCTGGAGGGTCGCTTCCGGCGGCGCATGCTGCGCTGGTCGGTTGTGGCGGCACTGCTGGCGCTGGCCTGGGCGGCCGGGCGCTATCTGCTGGCCGGCCCGACGCTCTTTCAAAACGGCGCGCTCATCACCGCCCACCAGCGCGTCGCCACCGATTGCGCCGCGTGCCACGGCAGCGGCGAATGGGCGCTCAGCTCATCGGTCACACCGGATCGTTGCCTGGCGTGTCACGCCGACGAACCGCACCCGACGCGCGCGTCGACGACGGTGCCGAGTAACGATGAGTACACGAAATTGCGCGCCGGCCTGCCGCCCGTCGAGCCGTGCCAGGCGTGCCACCGCGAGCACCAGGGCGCCGCGGCCGACATTACCCGCATCGCCGATGCACGCTGTCAGCGCTGTCACCAGATCGTCGGCCCGCAACTGGATCATCCTGAGTTTATCCTGATCGCGGATCGAGCGCTGGCCGCCGCTGCCCGTGCGGCCACGGGGCTGAAGTTCAGCCACGATCTGCACCTGCGTTCCTCATCGGACCAGAGGCTGCAGCCGCTGCGAGCGCAAGGGTGCGACTATTGCCATCATCTCAGCGCTTCGGGCCGCGACTTCGAGCCGGTGACGTTCGATGCGCACTGTGCGGCGTGTCATTTGAAAACCCAGGCCCACAAGACGCTTGGCGCCGTAGGGTGGGCCCAACTTCGCGCGGCCGCCGGCGCCGACGCGCGCAAGCTCACGCTCCCGGCCGCCGCATGGAAGGATGCCGCGAAGGAACTGGAGAACAAGAAAGAGGACATCGAAGACAACCACGATCTGAGCAAGGAACAGCAGGACGCCGCCATCGCCGGCATCGACGCCGTGCTCGACGCCCGCAAGCTCGTGCAGCCCTGTCTGGATTGCCACCGGTTGTCGGTCTTGTCCGATGAGGGCGGCCTGCGCGTCGATCCGACCCGCTACCGCCAGCGCTGGTTTACGTCCGCGCGCTTCGACCACCGGCCGCATCTGCGGATCAAGTGCACGGACTGCCACGCACTCTCCGAAGATCGCGCGGTCGAACGCGCCAGCGTGCTGCTTCCGGCCCTTAGCCAGTGCAGCACGTGCCATCAGCCGGCCGGCACGGCGCCGGCGCGCTGCACGACCTGCCACGATTATCATCGCCGGCGCGCAGGCTACGCACATCCGATTTGATGGTTATTTGGGCTTTCAGGAGAGGGGATTCAGGCTTCGGCGGGGTCGCATTCCAGATCGATTTGGCGGACTAACTCGGCCAGGGCTTCAAAATCATCCGGGCCGGTCACGCACCAAATCTCGCCGGTGCGCGGGTGGGCCGCCGCGAAGGCGTGCAGCGGCTGACCACTGCTCATTTCGGTAACACGCCCTCCGTCGAGCATGTAGCCCGCCTCGCAAATGCAGTCGGCCAGCATCATGACCAACTGCCGCGTTGTATCGCGGTCGCGCGCGCCCGCGGCCAGAGGATTGAAGATTGGAACGTGGCCCCATTGCCGCAAGTTTGGCGTCATCACCCAAAAGTATAGCGCCGCCAGCTTATGGGGCAAGAAAAAACGAC
>DASXUA010000747.1:0-2904 GCA_036505095.1 Phycisphaerae bacterium | reverse complement strand
CATCCAGTTCCAGACGGAAATCGTAGTGGAGCCGACTCGCCGCGTGCTTCTGGATAATGAAGCGCTCGCCTGTCTTGCGTTTCTTGCTTGATCCGGCCGGCTCGGGCGTTGCGTCAAAATGCCGCTTGCGTTGGTATTCCGTCAGTCCCACGGCCCAATTCTATCGCGCCCAGACGTGGCTCTCCCGCTTCGCGACACGGGCTGTCACGGACACGACGCGCCAACACGCATGGCCAGGCCGCTTGGGGAGGGCCCTTGCAGTAGCGTTCGGACCGGCTAGAATATACAAGCGGTAGTGGAGGTACGAGGCATGGAGGCTATGACATGTCGCAGCACTTGAAAGATACCCCATGGTGGCTCGAAAATGGCACGGAAGTTTGTGTGTTGTGCAGTTGCCGATATGTACTGCACAGCGGGCGCCGCTGCCGCGAATGTGATCGCGCAGTCTGTGCGGAGTGCGCCGTCCTGATCTGGCCGGACAGGGAGGTCGTGTGCGTTGAATGCGAGAAGGCAGTAGCAGATGGCCGCCGCGACGATCTGGAAGGGCGTCATCGAGTTCGGCGACGTCAAAGTCCCGGTCCGGTTCCACTCGGCCGTCCAGGACCGTTCCATTCATTTCAACCTGCTTCATCAGAAAGACCTCGTCCGCGTCAAGCAGGCGATGGTCAATCCGAACACCGGCCAGCCGGTCCCCAGCGAGCAGATTCGCCGCGGCTTCGAGGTCGCGCCAGGTACATACGTCATCCTAAGCGACGCGGAGCTCGAGGAGCGGCAGCCTAAAGAGTCGCGCAGCATTCAAATCGAACGCTTCGTGCCCGATGAGCAGATCAATCATCAGTGGTACGAGCGACCCTACTATCTCAGCCCCGACGAGCACGCCGACGATTACGCGGCGCTGGTCGCCGCGCTGCGCGAAAACAAATTGGAAGGCGTCGCCCGCTGGGTGATGCGCAAGCGCTCGTACGTCGGTTCGCTGCAGGCCAGCAACGGCCACCTGATGATGGTGTCGCTGCGCTATGCCGACGAGGTCATTCCCGCCGACAGCCTGCCGCGCCCCGAGGGCCGCGCGCTCGACAAGAAGGAGTTGAACCTGGCCGAGCAGCTCGTCGCCGCGCTACACACGGATTTTGACCCCACGCAATACCACGATGAATACCGTGAGCGCGTGCTGAAATTCATCGAGGCCAAAGCCAAGGGCCACAAGCCCAAGCTGCGCGTCGTCATGCCGCCCAAGCCCAGCGAGGACGAAAGCCTCGCGGCCGCCCTGGCCGCCAGCATGTCGCAGATCCGTCGTGGCGCGAAAACCGTCAAAAAGAAGGAGCGCGCCAGTGCCTAAGGCTGAGAAAGAGGAAGCCAAACAAACCTCGCGCGCTTTCTGGTCCGGGACCATCACCTTCGGCCTGGTCAGCGTTCCGGTCAATCTGTTTCCGGCCGTCCGCAGCGGCGGCGTTCACTTCCGCATGCTCGACCAGGACGGGACGCCGCTGCGCCGGCAGTACTTCGGTCCGAAGGAAGACCGCCCGGTCGGTCCCGACGAGCTGGTGCGCGGCTACGAGATCGCGCCGGACGAATACGTCGTCGTCACCGACGAGGAGCTGGAGTCCCTCGAGCCGCGCAAATCGCACGACATCGACCTGCGTGCGTTCGTCGATATCGACCAGATCAACTCGCTGTACTTCGAGCGCCCGTACTTCCTGACGCCCGCGGGCGAGTCCAACAAGGCCTATCGTCTGCTGGCCGAAGTGATGGAGCAGCAGCACCAAGCCGGCATCGCCACATTCGTGATGCGCGACAAGGAGTACCTGGTGGCGATCCTGTCGGAACGCGGCATCCTGCGGGCCGAGACCCTGCGCTTTCAGGAAGAGGTGCGCACGCCGGAAGATGTCGGTCTGAAGAACACCGAAAGCGCGGACAAAGAGCGCGTCGCCGAACTCGTCAAAGAGATCGAGAAACTGAAGGAGCCGAAGCTCAAGCCGTCCTTCCTGGAGAACGACTACGCGCAGCGCCTGGAGAAGCTGCTGGAGCAGAAGCGCAAGCATCACCAGGACACAGTGAAGGTGGAGGAGGAGGAACCTGAAGAGGAGCGCGAAGTCGATCTGATGGCCGTCCTCAAACGCAGCCTGGAGGCCGGCGCGCAGCCTAGCCAGGCGAAACGAACTCGAACGCCCGCGAAATCCGCCGCGCACCGTAAGGCCGCGCCGCGCCGTTCGCCAGCGGGCGCGTGAATGTAATCTGAATCCATTGCTCGTGGCTCCCCAGGATGAACGCAGACCTCACCTTGAACGACGATCGAGTTCAGGCGTCCCCCGGGTTCTGCAGCTTGAACACCAGCGCGGCGAGCAAGCCCCCCGCCAGCGGACCGACCAGATAGATCCAAAGATCGCGCAGCGATCCGCTCCCGGCCACGGCGTGCACCACTATGGGCCCGATGCCGACGGCCGGGTTGAACGCACCGCCCGACAGCGGACCACCGGCAAACGCCGCGGCACAGACGGTGAACCCGATCGCCAGACCATAAAAGGAATTGTTGGCCGTGCCCTTGGCCGTGGCCGTGTTCAAGACGACCAGCGCGAGCGCGAACGTGAAGAGAAACTCGATCAGCAGCGCGCTGCTCCACGCAGCCTCCGGCGCGGGCGCCGGGGCAAACGTTTTGCCCGTGACGATGTAAACCACGCCACTGGCCGCCAACGCTCCCAGAATCTGCGCGAGCATGTAGGGTGCCGCCTCGCGCGCCGGGCAACGGCCGCGCAGCACCACCGCCAGCGTGACGGCCGGGTTGTCGTGGGCGCCGGAAACATGTCCGCCCATGTAGACCATGATCATCAGCGCCGTCCCGATGGCCAGCGGCGCCAGCGGCGTCCCGCCCAGCACCGTCAGGCCGATGGTCAGCACCAGGAAGAACGC
>DASXUA010000746.1:0-3996 GCA_036505095.1 Phycisphaerae bacterium | reverse complement strand
CACGCGCAGACGCCGCGCAAGGGCGGTCGCATCAGGGTCGCAGGTACCGCTTCGGGCGTGAACGACACGCTCGATCCCGCAAAGCAGTCCAATCACACCGACTACTGCCGCGGCTTCATGTTCTACAACGGCCTGACCTCGCTGGACGGCAGCCTGACACCACAGCCGTCGCTGGCCGAAGAATTCACGACCAAGGACGCCAGGACGTGGGTGTTCAAGCTGCGCAAGGGCGTGACCTTCCACGACGGCAAGCCGCTCACGCCAGCCGACGTGGTGTTCTCCATGATGCGGCACAAGGACCCAGCGACCGCATCGAGGGCGAAAGTCCTTGCCGACCAGATCGAAGAAGTGACCGCCACGGGCCCCAACGAGGTGACTTTCCGCCTGACCGCGCCCAATGCCGACCTGCCCGTGATCCTGGGCACCTACCACTTCCACATCGTCAAGGAAGGCACGACTGACTTCAGCGCCGGCATCGGCACCGGCCCCTACAAGGTCAAGGAGTTCAAGCCCGGCGTGCGCTCCATCGCCGTGCGCAACGAGAACTACTGGAAGCCAAACCGCCCGTATCTGGACGAGATCGAGTTCGTGGGCATCACCGATGAGTCGGCGCGCGTCAACGGGCTGCTGGCAGGCCAGCTGGACCTGATCAGCGCGGTCGACCCGCGCTCGGTCGAACGCGTCAAGGCCACCGGCAAGCACGCGATCTTCGAGACCAAGGCAGTCTCGTACACGGACATGATCATGCGCGTCGACCGCAGCCCGGGCACGAACCCGGACTTCGTGCTCGGCATGAAGCACCTGTTCAACCGCGAGCAGATGCTCAAGTCCATCCAACTGGGCCATGGCGTGGTCGCCAACGACCAGCCCATCGGCCCGGCCAACCGCTTCTACTTCAAGGGCCTGAAGCAGCGTCCGTACGATCCCGAGAAGGCCAAGTGGCACCTTCAGAAGGCCAACCTGGGCAGCACGCCCGTCCCGGTGGTGGTCTCCCCGGCCGCGACCAATTCGGTGGAGATGGCCCTGGTGCTGCAGCACGCGGCCCGGGAGATCGGACTGAACCTGGACGTGCGCCGCATGCCCGCCGACGGATACTGGTCGACGCACTGGATGAAGCACCCTGTGGGCTTCGGCAACGTCAACGCGCGCCCCAGCGCCGACCTGGCGTTGACGCTGTTCTTCAAATCCGATGCGCCCTGGAACGAGGCGGGCTGGAAGAACGAGAAGTTCGACCAGCTGCTGGTGGCCGCACGCGGCGAAACCGACCCGGCGAAGCGCGCCCAGATGTACGCCGACATGCAGATGATGATCCACAACGAAGCCGGCATCGGCATCCCGATGTTCATTTCCAGCATCGACGGGCACAACGGCAAGCTGAAGGGGCTGTCGCCGGTTCCGCTGGGGGGGATGATGGGGTCGAGCTTCGCGGAACACGTTTGGCTGGAGGCATGACGCACATCCTCGACACCAACGGGACGAGGATCTTGACTTTCGACATCGGCGTGAGGGTTCGATGAGATGCGCGGACGCTCGCTCCCTGTGGAAAAGCACGGCCGAGCCGGGGCCCGCGCTCCCGGCGCTGGAGGCGGACCTGAGCGCCGAGGTCGTCATCGTCGGCGGCGGGTACTCGGGGCTTTCTGCGGCGCACGCCCTGCAGCAGCGGGGCATAGAGCCCGTCGTGCTCGAAGCGAGATCGGTGGGAGCGCGAGCGGCCGCAACGGCGGTGTCGTCAGCGCGAGGCCGTGGAAGAACTCATCGCGGACTTGGGCGTCTCCCAGGCGCAGTTCCAGCGCACCGGCAACCTGCGCTGCGCGCACACCCAGCGCGCCCTCAATGGCCTCATCGCCGAGGCGGACTGGCTGCGCGGTGAGCTGAAAGACGACTCGTGCTCAGTGCTGTCGCGCAGGGAGCTTGCGCAGGAGCTCGGCTCGGCTGCATTCGTTGGCGGCGTCCTCAACCGCGTCGCAGGCACCTTCCATCCGCTGAACTACGTTCGCGGCATGGCAGCGGGCCTGGTGGCGCGCAAGGTGCAGATCTTCGAGAACAGTCCCGTCAGCGGCATCCTGCGGGAACCGGCAGGCGCGGTGGTCGAGACGCCGTGCGGCCGGGTGCGGGCAAGGCAGGTGCTGATCGCCACCGACGCCTACTCGGGGCTCACCTCCGCGACCGGGCAGGTGAACCGAAGAGTCGTCCCTTTCCGCAGCGCCATCATCGCGACGGAGCGCATGCCGGCAGAGCTGCATGCGAAGCTGCTCACGGCCCGCCGCGGCTACTCGGAGACGCGGCGCATGATGAAGTGGTTCCGCAAAGTCGACGGCCGTTTCGTGTTCGGCGGGCGCGGCGCGTTTGGCAAGGAAGATGCCGTGTCGTCCTTCGAAGCACTGCGGCGCGCCATGACGACCCTGTTCCCCGAGCTTGGAGGACTGGCGATCGAATTCCGATGGTCCGGCCTGGTGGGCATGACGTTCAGCCAGCTGCCGCATGTCGGCCGCATCGACGACCGCACTTGCGTTGCCTTCGGCTACAACGGCGTGGGCATCGCGATGGCCACGCTGCTCGGCCGCTATGCCGGCCGTGTGATGGCCGGCGAGTCGCCGCAGCTTGCCTTGCTCGACGCCTCACGGCAAAACCGGTGCCTTTCCATTCGCTGCGCGCACCGGGCGTCCGCTTGGTCGCGGGCTGGTACCAGATGCTCGACGCGCTCGGCCGATGACCGGTCAACCACGCACCGAGTTCGCTCGCGCGATGAGACCCAGTGGATGTGAGCGCTTGCGGGATGCCTGACGCAAGACGATCCGGCTCGTGAACTTCTCGATCCCGATATCGTCCTGCAGCAGGCGCTCCATCAGCTCCTGGAAATACGCCACACTCGGCGCCACGATCTTCAACAGGTAGTCGTAGCCACCGCTCATGTTGTACCACTCGACGATCTCCGAGTGCTGATCGACCGCCTCTTCGAACTTCCGGAAGTCGGGAGGCCGATGGCTGCTGATGGTCACCTCCGAGAAAACGATCACGTGGCGGCCCAGCTTGTCCAGCGCGACGTCGGCGCCATAGCCGCGGATCACGCCGCTTTCCTGCAGCCGCTTGGTCCGCACGAGGCATGGGCTCTGGCTCAGGCCCACGGCGTCGGCCAGCTCGACGTTCGAGCAGCGCCCCTCGCGCTCGAGATGCGCAAGGATCTTGAGGTCGAACCGATCGAGGGAAACGGCCGCGCACATGAGTGGATCGTAGCGCGGGACGTGATGGCAGCTAGCGCGCGCCGGGGCTGCACGCTTCGCTGAGGGATTCGTCGACGGCCTGAATGACCATGCCTGCCTGTTCCGGTGAAAGCACCAAGGGCGGCCGGATCTTGAGCACGTTGTGGCCCATCGCGCAGGCGCTGATCAGCACACCCTTGTCGCGCATCCGGTTGACCACCCGGCTCGTGAGCTGGCGGTCCGGTGCGCGCGATGCGCGGTCGCAGACGAGCTCGACCCCGACGAACATGCCCGCGCCGCGCACGTCGCCAATGGCCTCGTGCCGGATTGCGAGCGCGGCGATACCGTCACGCAGGACCTTCCCGACCGTGGCTGCATGCTGCACGAGGTGCTCGCGCTCGATCGTGTGCAGCACCGCCAACGCCGCTGCGCACGAGACGGTATTGCCGGCGAAGGTGTTGAAGTAGCGCGAGTTCTTCCCGAATTCCGCCAGGGCGTCCGCGGTGGCCAACAAGCCCGCGATCGGCTGGCCATTGCCCATGGGCTTGCCCATGGTGACGATGTCGGGCCGCACCTCATGTCGCTGGAAACCCCAGAGCTGCTCGCCGGTCCGGCCAAACCCGGGCTGGACCTCGTCGGCAATGAACAGGCCGCCTGCCCGCTGGATCGCGTCGACCGCGCCCCTCAGGAAGCCCTTCGGTCCAGGAAGGATGCCGTCGCTGGTGAACAGCGAATCGACAATCAGCGCGGCCGGCTTGATGCCATGACGTTGCAGGTCGGCGATTGCAGCTTCGAC
>DASXUA010000745.1:0-4424 GCA_036505095.1 Phycisphaerae bacterium | reverse complement strand
GCAGCTTCTGCTTGAGATAACCGCCGATTTCTTTCGAACGCGCTTGCAGCTTCTCTTCATCGATGATCTCCAGCGTCGCCAGCCCCTGAACGGTCGAGACCGGGTTGCCGCCGAACGTATTGAAGTGAATCCGGCGGGTCATGTTGGCTGCAATCTCCGGCCGAGTCGTGCAGGCCCCCAGCGGCGCTCCATTCCCGATCCCCTTCGCCATCGTCACGATGTCCGGCAGCACGCCCCAGTTCTCAAAGCCCCAGTAATGCTCGCCGGTGCGGCCGAAACCGGTCTGCACCTCGTCCGCCACGCACAGTCCGCCGTACTTACGTACGATTTCGTAAACAATCCCGAAGTATTCGGGCGGCGGCGTCACCACTCCGCCCACGCCCTGAATCGGCTCCCCGATGAAGGCCGCGATCTCGCCGCTGGTCTCATAGCGGATCACGTCCTCGACGCTCCGGGCGCATTTCACATCGCAAGCAGGATACGTCAGCCCGAACGGGCAGCGATAACAATAGCCCGGCGCGACGTGCTTGACGTTGTGCACTACCGGCAGCGGGTACTTCCATGTGCCGACGGCCGTCAGCCCCATAGTCGCAGCCGAGCCGCCGTGGTACGAATTGCGAATCGAGAGCACCTCCTGATTGCCGGTGTGCAGCCGCGCCATCAGCAGCGCCACCTCATTCGCTTCGCTGCCCGAATTCGTGAAGTAGCTCGATTTCAACTCCGACCGCTGCGGCATCCGTTTGGCCAATTCGCGCGCGAGCAACGCCACGTTCGGATGCAGATAGATCGTCGTCGAATGAACCAGCTTCCCGACCTGCTCGCGAATCCGTTCCGTCACCTTCGGATGACAATGCCCCACCGACACCGTCACGATGCCCGCAATCGCATCGAGATACTGCTTGCCCTGCTCGTCCCAGAGGTACTGCATGTGCCCCTCGACGATGCAAATGGGCTCCTTGTAGTAGTGGAAGATGCCGGGATTCAGGAACTCCTTGCGCAGCGCGAGAATTTCCTCGCGCAAGGGTCCGTCATAATCGGCTGGTGTGTGTGCGCTGCCGGGCAACGGAATGCGTTGGGCTGTTTTGGAGGGCATTCAGGAGCCTTTCGTTTGAAACCGTCGAGCCGCCATCATGGTACAAGAATCGGCCGGTCGTGAAAATGCAACGGGAGGGCGAGAGTCCCGACGAACCCTTCTTGAAGGGCTCAGGAATGCCCATCGATTCGCCTCAGCATCCGCCACACCGTCGTCATGTACTTCGTCGGCTGCTGTTGCATGCCGCGCTGGGCGTCGTCCTTACGTACGCCGTCACCGCTTCCGTCGTCTTGATCCTGCCGATCCCCACCATGAGCTTTCCCGTCCGCGGGATGCGCATCCACCGTGCCGAATTCCACAATTCTCAGCCATTTCTTCGCCTTCGGATCTGGAGTGGGCCGTACGGCTCATATTTCCAGATTCACCGCACTACACAGCGGGGGGGTCGCCTTGTCTTACGGCCTCGATCCGAACGACCCCGTTCAGTTCGCCCGCACACCAGACAGCCCGAAACTTGACGATCCGACCTTCATCCCGTCTTGGAGCAAATTGCGCGCTGGTTGGCCGGCCCCACTGGCGCAGCTCGAGGAACCATTTAAGGCTCGCGCGTACTGGTACGAGTTACGCATGGGCTGGCCCTTCCCTTGCTTGCATGGCGGCTTTTGTGAAAACGAGGCCTCAGACGGCGGCCGGATGTGGTCGAAGTACGGCGTAGTCCCGATCACGCGCCGCGCATGGTATTGGGGTCCGTTTCATAAGCTTCCCACTACGGTCGGCATGCCATTGATCCCGGACTGGCTGCCGTTCCTGGCGTGCGTAGCGTTTTATGGTGCACTGAGTTTCGCGGTCCCGATCGCCTGGCGCGCCGGACGCCGCGCGCTCGCCCAGCGGCGGTACAGACGCCGCGGTCGGTGCACCCAATGCGGCTACGACCTACGCGGCAGTCCGGAGCGCTGCCCGGAATGCGGTTTTGAACGCCAGGATTCGTCGGCGCCGAACAATGGCATCGGCGACTCACCGCGGTCATCCACCGGGTAAGTGTTCAGTGCGCGCCATCTTGTCAGAAGCGTCTCTGGGTCAAGAGGAATACTTTGTCGTGTGCTCGACGGGCTTTGTCGACCAACCGGTCGGCATGCTCATGTGAAATCCAAAGTTCCGCGTCGAAGCGGCGAGCACAGGCCACATACCAGCAGTCGGTCGCCGACAGTCGCTGATCCTTCAGCAGCTCCCAGGCATCCTGCACAAGACTTTCGCCTCGGACGTACGTTATCCGCAGCTTGAGGAAATCGCGGACATGCCGCTCGACAACCTCACCGTCGATCGGGCGCTCGCCGGTACGTGGCCGGCGCTTCTCATCCGCAATTTTGAGAAACTCGCAACGCAGGATCTCCGGCGCGAACGCAACCACGCGCTCTCCACGTACCGCTTCTACCACAGGCAGCGCGCGATGGGTCAGGTCACTAGCCAACGAACGGCCAGGATCGCACTACGCACGACGCGAAGGCGCGAGGCTACCGGCGACGAATGCGATCGTTGTTCGCCCAGCGGCAGATACTCCTGAAAGTACCCAGGAATCATCACCGAGTTATCGAGAACAACTCGCCGTCGCTCTGGCATGCGGCCCTCCTAACGATCGTTTCGGGCCGTATGGGTGGTCGCTGGCATGGAGGCCACGGCTTCTTTGATTTCGCGCCATGATTCCTGCTCAGTGCGAATCGCGTCCTCCGTCAGCCGGTAGCAGATGCCGCGGAACAACTTGTGGCCATCCCGCCGAATTTCCCGCAGCCAGTACTCGTTGACGCGGACGAATCCATGCTCCGCGGCCCAGTCTTCGATTTCGAGAATCGCCCGATCATTGTTAGGCGCATCGCTGTCGATGAGCAGAACGTTGACATTCTGCCATTCGGCCGGGTCGGTCTTCACAATCGCCATAGCGCACCTCCGCACGCCCCAATTATAGCCTGCGACCTGCCCGCGACTTCATTCCGGAGCGGGCGCGCGCATCATTCGCTCGTCGTCGGATCGACGATGCGCTCGATGCGCGCGATGCGGTTCGCCGGGAACCCGCCGCGCGTGGCGTGCTCGCGCACTGCGGTTTCGTCGGGCGCGACGTAGATGCAATACTCTCTAACGCTGAGACCCTGAGAAAGTTCAATTCAAGTTTCTTCTCAGCATCTCAGCGTCTCCGCGTCAACTCTACCCAGCAACGACGGCCTGATATGATTCCGGCCGGCGGTCGCGGAAGAACTGCCAGACGTTGCGAACTTCGCGGATCAGGTCGAGATCGAGATCGGCCGTCACGATCGCGTCCGTGCTTCGCGCTCCTTCCGCCAGAATCTTGCCGCGTGGATCGCAGAAGTACGACTGCCCGTAGAACTCGCCGATGTTCCAGGGCGGCTCGGTGCCGGGCCGGTTGATCGCGCCGATGAAGTACTGGTTCGCCACGGCGTGTGCCGGCTGCTCCAGCTTCCACAGATACTCCGACAAGCCGGCCACCGTGGCGGACGGATTGAACACGATCTCCGCCCCATTCAGCCCCAGGCAGCGCGCGCCTTCGGGAAAGTGCCGGTCATAGCAAATGTATACGCCGACTTTCCCGACGCGCGTCTCGAACACCGGATACCCGAGGTTCCCCGGCCGGAAATAGAACTTCTCCCAGAACCCCGGCGCGCAGTGCGGGATGTGACTCTTGCGGTACTTGCCGAGATATTTACCATCGGCATCGATCACGGCGGCCGAGTTGTAGTACACGCCCGGCAGGTCCTCCTCGTACATCGGCACGACCATGACCATCTGGTGCTTGCGGGCAAGGTCGCACATCAGCTTGGTCGTCGGCCCTTCGGGAATCCGTTCGGTCAAGGCGTACCACTTGGCATCCTGCTCGGCGCAGAAATAGGGGCCGTAGAACAGCTCCTGCATGCAGACGACCTGCACGCCCTTGTCGGCCGCCTGCTTCAGCAGCGCGACGTGCTTGTCGACCATCGAGCGCTTGATCTTCTCGATGGGCGCGGTCGCCGGCTCGCTCAAAACCGCCTGAATCAAACCGCCTCGTACGATGCGCGGCATAGCATTAGTTCCTCGCCTTCATCACTCGCGCCGCCAAGTCTATCCGCCGGCCACGTTTGGCCGCAACCCGGAGAATAGAGTGGGATCGCTTTGTGGTGCAGGCTTCCAGCCTGCAGCGCGGAGTACAGGGATCCAACGCCTCTCCACCCTTCTCCGGCCGTGCACCAGAAGGTAAACTACACTCTGTGGGATGGAGCACCCCATGCGGCGTACTCCTGGCGAAGCAGCAGCCAAGATGGCTGCACCACAACCCTGTAGTGCAGACCTCCAGCCTGCCCAACCTTGTGGTGCTGGCTTCCAGCCTGCGCCTGCAGACCGTAGATCG
>DASXUA010000744.1:0-3563 GCA_036505095.1 Phycisphaerae bacterium | reverse complement strand
GAAACCGTGCATGGACTCGGCGAATTGCTGAAGACCGGTTGGCGCCCCAAGCGCACCATCGTGATCGCAAGCTGGGATGCGGAAGAGCAGGGCCTGATCGGATCCACCGAATGGGTGGAGCAGAACCGGCAGCAACTGGCGGACGCGGCCGCTTACTTCAACAT
Organism: Phycisphaerae bacterium; assembly: GCA_036505095.1. Taxonomy (GTDB): domain Bacteria; phylum Planctomycetota; class Phycisphaerae; order UBA1845; family UBA1845; genus DASXUA01. Next base: position 3,399 of record DASXUA010000744.1, on the reverse strand, counting down.
GGATGTGGGGGTGGCTGGACAGAACTTCAATGCCTCGGCGGTGCCCAGCCTGAAGGACTTCATGCGCGAGGCGACGAAGGCGGTCATGAGTCCCAAAGGAGGAACGGTTTACGATGTCTGGAGGACGGCCAAGGAGAAGGAAGCTGAGCCCACGCAGGCGGTAGCCCAAGAGGTCAGCGGCAGCCAGAACCGCATGCCTGCCGCGCAAATCAAGAAAGACGTGCCGGTAGGAGACCTGGGCAGCGGGTCTGATTACACAGCCTTTCTCCAGCACCTGGGCGTGCCTTCTGCCGACATCACTTCCAGCGGCTCATACGGCGTCTATCACTCCGTTTTTGACAATTTCGCCTGGTTCAAGAAGTTCGCTGACCCGACGTTCATATACGAACAACAGATGGCGCGCGTTTACGGTGTCCAGATCCTGCGCATGGCTAACGCCGACGTCCTGCCCTACAACTACGAGGACTACGGCAAGGAGATCGGCGTGTACATCGAGGCCGCGCAGAAGAAGGCAGCCAGCGCGTTCGGAGCGAAGGCTCCCAGCTTCGCCGCCGTAGCCGATGCCGCCAAGCGTCTCGTCTCCGCCGGCGCCGCGGCCATGGAGCGCCAGCGCGACCGCACCGCCGACGCCAGCAAGATCAACGCTGCGCTGCTTAAGGCCGAACGCGCATTTCTTCTGCCCCATGGGCTGCCCAACCGTCCCTGGTTCCGTCACGCCATCTACGCGCCGGGGCAGTACACCGGCTATGCCGCCGTAGTGATTCCGGGCGTGAATGAGGCCATTGACGCCAAAGACCTGGCGCGCACCCAGCAGCAGATCGCTGCGCTGGCCACGGCACTTAATCGGGCTGCGGAGACGCTTAAAAGCGTGAATTGAGATCCGGTATCGTGACGATGCTGATATCAGAATGGCGACGCGATCCTAAGGTGCTGGTTCGTCCGAACGTAACCTCGTCAGGTTACCTTGTGGTTGACGCTGTTCTGGGTTCTCTGGCCACCCTCTTTGACCTGCCGCGAATCTAAATTGCTGCGTCTAATTCTGCCCTTAGGTCCCACTCGTCTGAATTTTAGAAATCGAGGCAGAGCATGCCCCTGGCTAGACTCGTTACCCGCCGTCCTGAAGATGCAGCCACAGTAGAGCAATACCTGCTCGACGCCGGCTACACCGTCGAGATCGTATCGCCCGGCGACCTGCGCATCAGCCCCGCCGAACTCGAGATTACTGTGGACGCGTGTACGCGCGAGGAGGCGCTGAAGCGCGCCGCCGAATTGGCCCGGGAGCAGGGCGCCGATGTGTTCGTGCAGAAGGGCGTGCTCGAGGTCGGCCAGCGGAAGCCCCTGCCGCTGAAAGCGGCTGCGCCCCATCTTGGGGACGGCGAAACCAAACCGGCTACGAATCGTTTCTTTGCCGAATCCATTGGCGCAGTTTCGTCCGGCCTGGCAGAGGCACGCAACGAGATTTCTCAAACCATTTCCCAGCGTAAAGCGTCGGTAAAGAGACTGGCGACCAAGGTAAATGCCTGGCAATTGAGATGGCAACAGCAGCGGGAACAGATGCGGGAGGTCGCCCGCCGCCAACGTGAGCGCCAGGCCGAGGTGGAGCGAATTGCCGCCCAGCGCGCCGCCGAAGAGCGACGAGCGCAGGAAGAGGCGGAGCGCGCGCGCTGGGAGCGACTGGAAGCGGAACGCGCACGGGCGCTGCAACTCGAACAAGCGGCACGCCGTGCTGAGGCCCAAGTACGCGCCGAGCGCGAGCGCCGCCCTCGCGAGGAAGCCGAGCGCGTCCGCGCCGCCGGCGAGGCCGAACGCCAGAGGCGTGTGGAGGCGGAACGCCAGCAGCGGCAAGAGGAAGAGCAACGCCGTGAACGAGAGCGAGTCGAAATGCAGCGCCGCATGGCAGAGCAGGCCGAACGCGAGCGTCGCGCACGCGAGGAGGCGGCCCGCGCTGCGGGCGAAGCAGAACAGCGACGCCGTGTGGAAGTCGAACGGCGCGCCGCCGAAGAGGAGGAGCAGCACCGGGTGATGGCGGGCGAGGCAGAGCGCGGAGCGGAAGAGGAAGAGGAAGAGAAGGAGCGTCAACTCGCTGGGCTCAATGCGGAAGCTAGTGACGGCGAAATGGAACCGGCTGGCGAGCAAGAAAATCAAACTGTCCGCGAAGCAGAGGGGCGGCGAAAGTGGATGGAGGCTGCGGAACGCGAGCGCCGGGAACGCGAGGAAGCCGAACGGCGGCACACCGCCGAACAGGCGGAAAAAGAACGGCGCGCACGCGATCAAGCAGCATGGGCGGCGGGAGAGGCTGTGCGCCGTCGAGCGCTGGAGGAAGCGGCCGCGCACCTGGCCTCAGCGGAACAAGCTTTGCGCAGCAAGCCTTCCAACCGGCAACCCGAGGACACCGCCGCGCCAGTGTTCACGGTGCCGCTCTCGACCTATGTGCCGCGGGAGGCGGTTCCGGCAAAACCGGCGGGTGCCTTGTCGGCGCATCTGGCCAGCCGTTCGCGCGAGTGGAAGACCGCCGCTATTCTCGCCTCCGGCATCACACTCGGCCTGATGCTGGGCTGGGTGGCATTTGCCAACCGCCGTCCCGCGTCACCGGTGCCGAGCAGTTCGACGGCCATCGAGCAGCAGGTCCCGTTCGGGCCGGCGAGCATTGCTGCAAAACCAAAACCCGTCTCTGCCAGCATGCCGCGGGTCCCGTCAAGGCCGGCCTCACCTGCACCCGCGACGCAGACCGCGCCCAAGCTGCCGCAATCCGACCACGTGGTTGCGCCGCAAACCAAGCAGCCGGCCGGCAAGCCGACACCCAAGCCGCGCCGGCGCGTGCGCGCGATTGTGGCCGAAGACGACGGCGAGCCGGATGTGGTGATTCGTCACTATGGCGGCACAAGCACCAGGCGTCCGCCCGCGGCCGAGCAGAAAGCTGGGTTGCGCAGGTACTCGGACCTGGACTAGAAACAAAGACCGCTCTCCCATCAAGCAAGAAGCCGCCCAACAGGGCGGCTTCTTTTGTAAACACAACCGGGTAGAGCCAATCACTTGGTCGTGATCGCGCTCACCTTTTCGACCAGCGGCTTATAGTCTTTCTTCTCGATGCCGTGCACCTGGCGGTTGTACTCGTCCACCTTGGCCGAATAGTTCATGGAGCAGAACTTCGGCCCGCACATGGAGCAGAACGCCGCCTCCTTGTAGTACTGGTCGGGCAACGTTTCATCGTGCATGGAGCGCGCCGTCTCGGGATCGAGCGACAGCGCGAACTGCTTCTCCCAGTCGAAGGTGTAGCGGGCATGGCTCAGGGAATCGTCGCGATCGCGCACGCCGGGGCGGTGCCGCGCAATATCGGCAGCGTGGGCCGCGATCTTGTAGGCGATGATGCCGTCTTTCACGTCTTTCTCGTTGGGTAGG
>DASXUA010000743.1:0-13601 GCA_036505095.1 Phycisphaerae bacterium | reverse complement strand
GGACTGCAAGCCATTGCTGAATTCACGCTGCTGGGACCCACCACGTTGGAGGTCGATCTGCTCAACACTTCGACCGGCGCCCCACCGGGCTTCGACAACTCGGATCAGATCCTGACGGGCGTGTCGTGGGATTTCAATCCGCCCGGGCCCTTGCGCTTCACCGCGATCACCAGCGGCATGGTCGTCATCGGACCAACGAGTTCCACGATAAATTTCGACACAGGCTCGTATGGACCCGGCACGAATGTCTCAGGAGAGTGGGGCTTCGGAAACATGGATGGCACGGGCGCCCTTTTTAATTTCGTCTCCTCCAACGGCGCGGCGGCGACCCCGTTCGGAGGCCCCAACTTGGACGGTCCACAAAGCCAGGACGGACCGCAAGCGGGTCTAGTCGCCAATCCACCCGCCATACCGCTCGACGGGCTCGGAGCCGTTCAGAACGAAGTGATTGCCACGCTGAGCCTGAGCGCTCCGCTGCCGAACCTCGACTTCCTGGCGGCCAACGGCGTACGTGTGGAGTTCGGCTCGGACGCCGGGTTCATCACGGTCCCCGAGCCGGCGACCGGCATGCTGCTGCTGTCGGCCGGGCTTGCGTGTCGCGGGCGCTCGCGGAGAGAATCGCGCACTGACACATACGTCAAACGCAAAAGAGCAGGGGTTTAGAGCGAACTCACTCGCGGGCGGAACGGCTCTGCGAGCCTTCCTGCAGCGCAAGCGCGATTCGAACGTCTTTTAAGAGCAAGTCGAGGTCGGTCGGCTTCTCGAAGATCCGGTCGATGCGCAGGCCGCGCGCATCGTGCTCGAGGAGTTCCCGGCCCATAGCCGTCACAAAAATGATCGGCACGTGGGGCCGGATGCCCTGCAGGTGGTGCGCCAGGTCGAGCCCGTCGATCTTCAACTCGTCATCCTCCAGCAGCCAGTCGACGATCATCAGATCGAGCCAGCAGGCATCGATGATGCGGAGCGCCTCCCTGGGGCGCGCGGCGCAGCGGACCTCGTGCCCGTCCTCGGATAGCGCGCATGCCAAGGCGGCACTGTAGGCTGTGTCGTCTTCGACTACCAGGATTCGCGCCACGACGCTGGTTCTCGGGTGTTCTATCAACCGCCCGCGGCTGGATACAACAACGGGTGGGGGTCCCAAATCGCGCAGCGACACTGTGCCCGGCGCCTGCGGACAGATTGTCCGACAACGGCCGTCAAAGCACGCTGCTTGGCCTGCACCGAGCATGCGGTATGCCTTGCCTCGACCGCGCGTGGAGCCGTCTCGGCCACGGTCGGTTTCGCGACCGTGGCAAGCGTTCCACGACTGAAAGGGCCGATCAGTACGTCAACGTAACCGTGGCGATGTTGGAATCGAGTCCGGCAGCGGTGACGCGGAAGCTCATAGTGTCCGTGCCGCTGGCGCCGTTATTGGGCGTGACCAGCCGATAAGGGCCGGTGCCGCTGACCAGCGCCTGCGCGGGATTGGATAGCACGGTGTAGGTCAAGGCCGCGCCGCGCGCATCGAAAGCAGGCAGCTCAACCAGAGCCGGCCTGCCGCCCGGCGTGAACTGGAACGTGTAACCATAAGCTGTTGGCGGTGCGAGTGGCGCATTACCCGAGAAGCCCGCGAAGAAGAGCTGCGCGTCGGCCAAATCCACATCCTGGTCCCCGTCCAGCGCGAAATTTGGGGTACAGGTCGGCGGCGGCGTCACGCCGGGCCCAGCCAAGCAACCGGCAAACGCGCTGTAATCGGCTAGATCAATGTCGCCGTCGCCATCGTTATCGCCGTTGGCGGCGGGCGAGATCTGCAGCGTGACCGGATCGCTGACTGCCAGCTTACCGTCCGTGAATTCGGCCACCGCCTGCACATGCGAGGTTCCAGCGCCGAGCGTGGCGCCGTGCACGGGCAGCGTGACGTCGGCTTGGCCCGCGGCGGCCGCCAGCACGCGCTGATTCTGCATCAGGCGGATTTCGGCCACGGCGCCGCCGCTGGCGCTGATGTCGAAATAGAAGTTCGTGGCGCGCGTGCCGGAGGTGATCGTCGGCGCCGCAGTCACGCTGCGCCCGAAGTTGTCAGTGCGGACAGTGAAGATCAAACGGCCCCAGCGCGCGGCCGGCGTGCTGTCGCGGCCCAGCATGCGGAAATCATGCGGACCATCGGGCAAGGCGGCGGTGTTGACGCTCATCGGATTCGGCGGCGCCGTCGAGCTGGCTAGAACCCCATCGATGTGCAACTCGAACCAGTTCACCGTTACGCCGGCTGGTACCGGCTGCGCCGTCGTGCCGGATGGTGTCAACAATAAGTTGCCGGATACCGGCACGCTGGGATCGGGGGCATCGGGCACGCTGACTTCGGGAATGAACGCGAACGGCCGTGTCAGCGGGTCGCCATAGAGCAGCATCTGGAATGGAACGTAGGCCAAACTGCGGAAGGCCGCCTCGCCGAGCGTCGAGCCCTGTCCGTAGTAGACGTGAAGCCGCGCATGGGGAAACTTCCCGGGATAATTGCAGGGCTCTTCAACCGCGCCGACCGAGCCGGCCGCACCCTTCGTGATCCACTCCGAAACTTTGGTCTGGCTGGTATCGTCGAACGTGGCGGCGTAGCTGGTGAGATGATCGCAAAATGCGCCGGGCCGGATGGTCAGGGGCGTGCTCGCGAGCGGCAGGACGGCCGCCCCAGTCATGCAACCGGCGATATCATTCGTACCGGGCGGCGGCAGGACGATCGGCTGATTGCCGTCGCCCAGATGGACCGCGGCAAAACCTACGGTCGCCAACGAGGATACGGCCGCGTTAAAAAAGCCGTCGCGCGGATCGCTGCGCAAGGGATCGTTGGTTTCGACGTAATAGAACGTCCCCGGCAGCGGGGGCGGCGCGCCCGGCGTCGGATGGAAGCTGCCGTCCGCGGCGACGGCGCGGTCGATCATCTCCAGCGTCTGGGCGATGGTGTTTCCGTTGGCTCCGCTATAGCCGAGCAGGCCGCCGATATAGTAGCGCCGCCCCAAGGGGGGAGACCCCACGGCCCCGCCCTGAAAGTAAGTGTTGGCGTCGAAGCCGATGAGCGTGACGAGCGGGCTGTAGTACTGGTTGACGGTCGTGACTGACGTGCCGGGAACAATCGTGCTGCTGATCTGCGCCATCGTATAGGCCGCGCTCACGGAGAAGCGCGTGACCGGCGAACAGCCGTCGATGATCAGGCCGCTCGGCACGGTCATGCGGTAGCCACCGCCGGGCGGGATGATCACGTAATCGATGTGATCGTCCATCATGCGGTTCACGAGCATGCCGGTGAAGGCCGGGCGCTGGAAGGCCAGAAAGTCGGTCCACGAGGCTGGATCGGGCTTCATATAGAGCACGTTGCGATCGGGAATGTTGCGAGCCTGTTTGTAATAGTTGCCGACGTAGAGTGAGTCGGCGTTCTCGGGGTTGATGATCAGCAGCGCGTTCTCGGGGACATTTCCGGCGCGCGCCGGCCAACCGAGCCAACAGGAACAGACCGCTGCGAGCGCCGCCGCGCGCATCGAACGACCGCATGTGTTTTTGCTCATGCCAACAACCTGCCTGTTTTGGAAAGACGTTGCTCCAATCCCTGATACCACCCGCTGAGCCCATTATACCTCGTCGAAAGGCGGCGCAAACCCGCTGACGTTCAGGGGCATCGCGTTGACGGCCTTGCAGCGGATCACGACAATCGCCCGCGTGGGTGAATCGCCTCAATTCCTGGACGTTCCGGAGGCCCAACGGCTGGTGCTGAGCGCCATCCCGCCGGGCCAGACCGTTGAACTGTCCCTGGCTGAGGCGCTCGGTCGCACCTTGGCGGTAGATATAACGGCCGATATTGACGATCCCCCATTCGATCGCGCGGTCATGGATGGATACGCGGTGCGTTCGGAAGACGTCGGCGCTGCTCCATTCGAGTTGGCGGTTGTCGGTCAGATCGCAGCCGGACACGACTGGGGCGGCGTTCTCCGCTCGGGACAGGCCGCGCAGATCAACACCGGCGCAGCGCTGCCGGCCGGCGCCGACGCGGTGATGCAGGTCGAGCGCACCACGCTGCTGGCCGGCGGAGCGCGGGTTCGCATCGAGGCGCCCGGCGCACCGGGTCTGAACGTCACACGCCGCGGCACGCACGTCCGTACCGGCGCGACCGTGCTCACGGCCGGCACGCGGCTCGGTCCTCCGCAGATGGCCGTCGCGGCGGCGGTCGGGGCGGCGCATATGCGCGTATATCGCCCGGCAACGGCCGCGATTCTCTCGACCGGCGACGAACTGGTCGATGTCAATCAGACTCCCGGCCCGACGCAAATCCGCAATTCGAATGGATATCTGCTTGTAGCGCTCTGCCGCCAGGCCGGGGCGCTGCCGGTCTCGCTGGGAATCGCCCGTGACGAACCGGGCGTCCTGGAGGCGCGCATTCGCGACGGACTCGCGCATGACATCCTGCTGATCACCGGCGGAATATCGATGGGTGCGCATGATTTGGTACCGGAGGCGCTGCGCCGCTGCGGAGTAACGGTGCAATTCCGGAAGTTGGCGATCCGGCCGGGGAAGCCCACGCTTTTTGGAATTGCGGATTGCGGATTGCGGATGGCGGATTCGCAGAACGGTCCAACACAACATGCCTACCCGGCTAAAGCCGTGAAGGCATGCCACCCGCTGCCCGCCCCACGCTGCGCGGTGTTTGCGCTGCCGGGCAATCCGGTGAGCGCGTTCGTTGCGTTTTGGCTGCTGGTGAGGCCGGCGCTGGCAGCGCGGGAAGGACGCGCGGATGCGATCCCGCCGTTGTTCGCCGCGCGCTTGGAGGGAGCGCTCAAGCCCACAGCGGACCGGCGCAGCTTTATCCCCGCGCGACTCGCGCCCGATTCGGAGGGACAGCTCGTCGCGACGCCGACGCCGTGGCACGGATCCGGGGATCCGTTCGGCCTGGCGCGGGCCAACGCACTGATCATGCGCGCGCCGCACGCAGCGGGCGTGCAGTCCGGCGAATCGGTGCAGATCATGATGCTTGACGGGTAACGCGCGCGGCTGGCCGATGTCGGCGATTAAGAACGTCGCATGCCGGCGCTCTTTACCGGTCATCGGCGGCGGCCTAAAGTCGCTGTAGTCATGGGTCGCAGCGCCGCCAAACGACAAACCGAACGCCGCCGGCGCAGCGCGGCAATCGAGAGCGCACCTCAGATTGACGGCGTCTATGTCATCCGCTCCAAGCGGACGGCCGTGGCGCTCAGCCTGCTGAGTCTGGTCTTGCAGTCGTTGGTATACCCGCCCATGCCACTCTGGCCCCTAGCGTTCGTATGCCTGGTGCCGTGGGTGCTGGTGGTGGTCGGCTCACCGCACGCCAAGTTCGTCTATCTCATCAGCTATCTGCTCGGATTCATGTTCTATCTGGTCAACCTGTATTGGATGTACTATCCGACGGGCCTGGGCCAGGTGGCGCTCTCGGCTTATCTCGCTGCGTACTATCCGCTGATAGCCTGCGCGCTGCGGCATGCGGGGCGCCGTCGGCGAATCCCGATGGGCTTGGCGCTGCCCTTCGTGTGGGTCGGCGCCGAACTGATTCGGGGGCTGCTGCTTACCGGCTTTCCGTGGTTCCTGCTGGCCCACAGCGTCTATCGGTTCCTCTCGCTCATCCAAATCAGCGATCTGACCGGCGCCTATGGCGTCAGTTTCGTGATCGCGGCGCTGAATGGCGCCGTCGCGGACGCCTGGATGCGCTATAGGGCGATATCAAAAACCGAAAACACAAAACCGAAAACCGAAAGACAACGTCGGGCTCCAAGCTTCGTCGGATTTCGGCTTTCGATTTTCGGCTTTCGATTTTCGACGGTATGGGCGCTCGGCCTGCTGGTGGTGGCGCTGGTTTATGGTCAGGTGCAGCTCCAGCGCCACACGCAAAGCGCCGGGCCGCGCGTGGCCATCTTGCAGGGCGATTATCCGAACTACGTGGACTCGGACGCCAGCCATCCGCGCCCGGAGGACGTGGCCCAATTTTATTTCGCTTTGATGCAACAGGCGCAGGCCGCGCGGCCCGACCTGTATTTGCTGCCGGAGAGCCCGTGGTTCATGTTTCTGAACCGCGAGTTTCTCACGCACGATCCGGCCAGCCTGCCGACGATCTGGCGTGTCTATCAGAACACGTTTCAGATGTACTGGGACGAGTTCAGCACTTGGGCGCAGCAGAACGGTGCTTATGTTGTTACCGGCGCCGCGTCGCTGCACTTTGATCCCTATGATCTGCTCGACAAGGAGCGCAAGTACAACTCGGCCTTCATTTTCGCGCCCGATGGCCAGCCGCCGCGACGCTACGACAAGGTGCACGTGGTGCCGTTCGGCGAAACGATCCCATTCCGCTTCGGCCGTCTGCGATTTCTGTATCTGGCGATCAACGACATCAGCCCGTTCGGGCAGAACGGGTACGAATATTCGATGTGGCCCGGAGCGCGCTTCGACACGTTCAGCATGCGTAGCGCGTCACAGGACCAGCGTACTTACCGCTTCGCGGTGCCGATCTGTTACGAAGACGTGATGCCGTACGTGGCGCGGCGCTTTACGGCCGGCGGTGGCTCGGCAGGAGCCTCCCAGGCAACGGGCAAGCACATCGATTTCCTCTTGAATATCAGCAATGACGGCTGGTTCCTGCATTCCAGCGAGTTGGTGCAGCACTTGGCGATTGGAGCGTTCCGAGCCGTGGAGAACCGCGTGGGCATCGCGCGGGCCGTCAACACCGGCGTCAGTGCGTTCATCGACGCCAACGGCCGCATCGACCATACGATTTCCGTCGGGACGACCGGCTTCCGCGTGGCGCCCGTCATGGTCGACAGCCGATTCTCTATCTACAGCCGCATCGGCGACGCGTTCGCGTGGACATGCGTGATCGTGCTGGCGGCGCTCTACCTGGATTACACCGTCGCGCGCATCCGGGGCCGACCGACGGCCTTGAGTGTTGAGCCCTGAGTTCTGAGTCCTGATGGACGCTTACTCCGGGCGGCGGGTCTGGAGCCGAATACCGAGTCGCTCCATACGGTGGCGCAGCGCGCCGCGGCTGACGCCCAGCAGGCGCGAGACCTCGGAGATGTTGCCCGCGGTGTGGTTCAGCGCCGCGATGATCAGCTTGCGCTCGACGGCGTCCAACGTGCAGTCACTGTGGGTGAAATCGAAACGCAGAGCGTCATCGGTGCCGTCGGGCCGGCGTTCTTCCGCGAACGACCGGCTTTCCGCGGGCAGCGGCGCCAGACCTAGATGCGCGGGCTCAATCACGCCACGATCCGCCAGTAACAGTGCCCGTTGCAGGACGTTGCTCAACTCGCGCACATTTCCCGGCCAGGAATAGGCGCGCACCGCGCGCCAGGCGGCCTCTGACAGCTCGGCCGGCTCCGCCCGCAGGCGGCGCGCATGCTGCGCCAGAAAATGGAACGTGAGCAGCGCCACGTCAGCGCCGCGTGCGCGCAGCGCCGGCAGGCGGATGGCGAACGTGTGCAGCCGATAGTACAAATCCTTGCGGAAGTCGCCGCGCGCCACGAGTTCTTCCAGGTCGCGGTTGGTGGCGGCAACGATCTGGGCCCGCACGCGGCGCTCGGTGGTGCTGCCCAGCCGGCGGAAGACGCGCCGCTCCAGGACGATCAGCAGCTTCGATTGCAGCGCGGGCGGGAGATCGCCGATTTCATCGAGGAAAATCGTGCCGGCGTGCGCGAACTCGAACAGCCCCTTCTTGGTGCTGTGCGCATCGGTAAAGGCGCCGCGCTCGTGCCCAAACAGCTCGTCCTCGACGAGATTGGCCGGCACGGCCGTGCAGTTCACCTGCACGAACGGCGCCTCCGGTCCGGGTCCGCGCGCGCCGGTGATCAATTCGTGCAGCCGGCGGGCAAAGAGGTCCTTGCCGGTGCCGGTTTCTCCAGTTAGCAGCACCGTTGGCCGTACGCCCTCGGCATCGGGCGGAATCTGCGCAATTTTCTCGAGCATGCCCAACGCGTCCTGCAGCGCCGGGCTCTCGCCGATGATCACTTCGGCGCTCACCCGGCGGCGCTGCTCGCGCTTGAGGATATCCAGGTGCTCGCGCAGCCGGGTGGTGTCCAGACAGCGGCGCAGGACGATTTCCAGATCGTCGGCCGCCACGGGCTTCTGCAGGTATTCCTCGGCCCCGGCCTTGATGGCCGAGACCGCGCTGGTGACCGAGCCGAAGGCCGTCAGCACCACGATGGGCGCATCCAGGCCGCGCGCCCGCGCCTGGTCGATCAGCTCGATGCCGTCCATGTCGGGCAGATTCAGGTCGAACAGCGCCACCTCCGGATCAAAGCTATCCAGCGCCTCCAGCGCCGCCGCGGCCGTCGTGCACGGGCGGCACTCGTGCCCGGCATTGCGGAGCTGCAGCACCAGGGCGTACAGCAGGGTCTCTTCGTCGTCGACAATCAGAATGCGAGCCATGGGAGTTCAAAACTGAACACTGAACACTTCAATCCGGCATTTCGATGCGGAATATTGAACCACCGTCCGGCGGACATGTCACGTCGATCGATCCGCCGTGCAGCTCGAGGATGCGGCGCGCCAACGCCAAGCCCATGCCGCTGCCGGCGCGTTTGGTCGTATAGAACGGCTCGAAAATCTGCGCGCGGCGCTCCGCTGCGATGCCGGGGCCGCGGTCCGCTACGCTGAGATACCAGCCGGGTGGTTCGCCCGCGTGGCGGCCAACATGAATCGTGACCTCGTCTCCAGCGGGAGAAGCTTCGATCGCATTGCCGATGATGGCGGCCAGGGCCTGCTCAAAATGGCGGGCATCCACCCGGACCGGCGACAGGTCCGCATCGCGCCGCACGACGAAACTCACGCGGTGCCGCGCGGCCATCGGACGATAAACCGAGAGGACGCTCTCGATCATGACGGCCGGGTCGGCCGGCTCCGGGCGGATTTCCAGGGGGCGCATGCTGTGCTCCAGCGAGCGCAGCCACTGGTCGAACTTGTCCACCGATTCGATGATCATCTGCTGACGTTCATGGAGTTCGGGCTCGGCGACGCCCGCGGCGCGTGAAGCCTCGGCCAGCGCGCGGATTCCGGCCAGCGGGTTGCGGATGTTGTGGGCCACGTAAGCGATCATTTCGCCGGTGGCGGCCAGGCGCTCCTGGCGGGCGACGGTGCGGTTCATCTCGGCGAGTGCCACCGTCATGCGGTTGACCTGTTCGGCCAGCCGGCCCAACTCGTCGGACGAGCGCACCGGCACACGCTGCTCGAGATCGCCGGCCGCGATGTGTCGCGCGGCCGTCTGCAACTCCGCAATCGGCACCAGCACCCAACGGCGCAGCAGCAACAGGCCCAGCACGGCCACCATCGCTCCCACGCTCGTCGTGACCGTCAGAATCGTGATCACTTCGCGCCGCGTCCGGTAGGACTCGGCGGTGGCCTCCGCGGCATGCCGTCCCAACTTGATCGCGGTTTCGTCGAGCAGATGATCCAGCTCATCGAACGCGTCCGGCAGGCCGCGCTCCGGCGCACTGTCCGGCGCATCATTCTTGCGCGCCAACAGGCGCTGCGCGTTCAGGAGGAAGGGGGCCGCGGCGCGCTCGTCCATGTTGGAGAGGATCCGCGCGAGCAGCTCCGGTTGGGCCGCGCGGAGCTGCGATCGACGCGCCGCCGCTTCCTGCGCTTCGCCGGGCTTGACGCGTACCAGTCGCTCACTTTGCAGCAGGGCGCGCAAGCGGGCGACGTCGAGCAGCGCCGCCGATGATTTCTGAAACTCGTCGGAAGCCTCGGCAAACGGAACTTCCACACACCAGACGGCCACCCACATCGCGCCGCCCAACGTGATGCCGAACACCGCCGCCAGCAGCGCGAGCTTGGTGCGCAGGGAAAAGCCATCGCGCGGCAGCGCGGCGCGCGGCACGCCCGCCGGCGCGCCCGCGGCTGCGGCTGCGCTGCTGTCGGTCTCCACGCTCGAAACTGAGGACTGAGAACTCGGCACGCGGCACTCAGGAGTGGCTAGGGCGGGGGCGAATAGGCCCAGGCCCAGTCGGGGTCGCCGAGCGCCCGCGGGCTCGACAGGACGTGCCCGCCCACGAAGCCGACGTTGATCCGTCCGCGATGACGCAGCGACGGAAACCAGTAGATTCCGCTGGAATAGAAATCGGTCACAGTCAGGGGCGGCGCTGTGTAGTAGGGCGCGGGGGGCGGCCGCGTGGCGCCGACGCGCCCGTCCACGTCCAACGCGAGCGGCACCTGGCCGTGCTCCAGAATGCTGGACGAGAGGGCGGTCGGCGTGGCGAAATACTGGCCGTTGATCGTCTGGCTGACCCGATGCAAGCGCATGTTAAGTCCCACGCTGATGTCCGCGGCCGGCTGCACGGCGCCATTGCTGCACGGGACATTGGCCAGCTTCCGCAAGCCGCGCGGACCCGACGGACACATGAGCAATTCGCGGTTGGGCTGCAGGGGCACGCTGGTCAGACCGGGCGCATCCCAGAACTCGTGAATGCGATAGACACTCTCCTGAAAATCCTCGGCGGTGAAGCGCCCGTCGCTGCGCTGATCGCTGTCGCCCCGGTATCCCCGGCTGTAGTCGTCGGCGAACAATCGGAAGGCGAAGACCACCTCGCGCAGATTGCTGGTGCACCGGAAGGCTTGCACGCGCTGCCGCGCGGCGCGCAGCGCCGGCAGCATGATCCCCAGCAACAGGATCAGGATGGCGATGACGACCAGCAGCTCGACCAGTGTAAATGCGCGCATGGCGCAGCGCGGCGCTGGCCGGCACCTGCGAACCACTGCTGCGCGCTGTATCCGCATGGGGCGTGCCTGCCGCTAGGGGCCGTTGAAAACGCGCTGGAAGACCGCCACGTTGGCCAGATCGACGTCGTGATCGTGATCGGTATCGAATGGATCGCACGCGCTGGGAGCTGAGGTGATCGGACCGCTCAGGCAATTCAGCAGCAGCGCGTAGTCCGCCAAGTTCACATATCCATCGGCGTTGGCATCGCCCAAGACGGGCGGCCACTGGTCGGACGGTTCGACCAATCCATCGTAGTTGGTATCGAACAGGCAGAAGTTGGCAGCAAAATCGGGCAGCGCCACAACTCCGTTGACCACGCCATCGATGTCAATCGCGGGCAGACCGTCATGCGCGTTGATGTAATTGCTCAGCAGCAGAGCGTCCGTGGCTTCCAGCGCACCATCACCATCGAAATCACCGCCGAGCGCGTCCGGGAAGACATCCGTCCAGATCACAGAAGAGCAGGACCCCTGCGGGTTCGGGTCGATCGTGCCCACCAGCATGTTGGCCGACCAGTTCCGCGGGACCAGATAAGCCGACGGATTCTGGGAAGCCCAGGCCGAAATCAGCGCGAACGCTGGATCAGCCTGGCTGGCCGGCGTGGCGTGCAGGGCGCTGAAATGCAGGTCGTCGAGGGCCTCTGCGACCGAGTTCTGATCGGCCGGGTTGCCGTTATTGGGCTGCGGCGCTGGATCCCCGAGCTGTGCCGCCGAGCCGGCGTTGTTAAGCGGGTATACCAGCGAAATTCGCGTCAAGTTCGCCGCGGGATCGTGGGCAAAAACAAGCTCCACCTGCGGTTGATAGATACCCAGACCCTGCGGACCGCTCGCAAAACTGAACGGCTCGTAACCATGCGCCCGATGCAGGAACTGGCCATGCAGCTTCCAAGTTTCCCCCGGCTCGAACAGCAGATCGGGATTGCCCGTCAGCACCTCGATTTGCGTCGGTTCTTCGCCCAGCAGCGCGAGGTGAAACTCTTCGCCACTGCGCTCCACGAACGGAGGCGTGTTGAATACCTCGTCGATATCGCCGGCTTGGGCGGCCATGCGATTGGCCAGCGCGGGAGGAACCGAGAGCCGCCCGCCGAAGCGCCCGACATTGCCAAGATACCGGCAGGCCGGTGCCAGCAGTTCGCCGCCCGTGTCGGCATTGCCATCCATGTCCAGTTCGAGAAAGCCGAACACCGGATGCGGTCCGAAAGCATAAGGATCCCCTACGTAACCGCCTTCCAGACCGACAGGTCCCGGCGGGTTCAGCAGTCCATCGAAAACCAGCTCCAGCCGGAAGAAGGCGCCCGCCACGTCCCAGGAGCCGTCGAACAGGTCCTGCTGCGGGTCGGTCGGCTGCCACGCGCCGAGCGTCACCGTGCGTAAGTCGGGAAGCCGGTGCAGCGCCGGATCGAAGGTGCCGCCCGGATCGGGATTCGTCAGCCGCATCACGGCGTCTGGAAAGTGATCCTGCCGAACACTGAAGGCCAAAGGCTCAGGCCCGCCGGCCAGCGCGCCGCCCGCACCGGCCAGCCAGGACAACAACGCGGCCCGAGCACTGAAAACGACGCGCCGGTCTCGTGTAGATTCACACATGAGCGTGTGCCGACCTGAACGTCATACAGAAGTTGCGCGATCGAACGCGTTCCTCCCGCCCCACTGCTCTAATGATACCACTGTCACCGCTCTAACAGCAAGCCCCGGCCGGGATCGCGCCCTCGCCATGCCGCCCCAAAGGGCTATAATTCCCCTCGCCGCTCGGGGATGGGAGGCACGCATGCGCAAGCCCGCGAAACTACGGAAGCTCGCCACCTGGATGGAAGCCTGCCGCGAGGAATTCGTGGGCGACCTGCGCGGCTGACTACCGCCTGCCGTGAAGAGTCTCTTCTCTGCCGAAGATCTCTATCAGCAGGCGTGCTTGGACAGCGGCCTGCGGCAGATGAGTTTTCGCGGGCGACGTTTTAGCCCTGAGGATCCTTACCCCGATGTCTAAAAGCGGCTTTACTTACCACGAGCAAGCGGAGAGCGTCGCCGCGTTGGCACTCTCGTGCCGCAAACTCCCCATGCTCGAGTTGCGGGCACACGTGGAGTGCCTCGGGCGCTGGGACGAGGATTCGGTGTTAGCGGTGTCAAAGATCGTCGGAGCCTCAGTGGGCATGGTCAGAGGGCAGTTCATGCTCGCCGGCTACGCGCTACGCGCCATAGCGGCAATCGAGGCGGGCGGAGAGCCGCTGAGCGCGGAGGGCTTCGAGTCGCTCCGCGCGCAGAATTCTTGCGCTTTGCCGGGATCGTCGGAGTGGCAGCTATTCGCAGCCGCCGCGTTTCTCCTCAACCGCGTCGACTGGGGCGCGCGGCCAAGCACCAAAGCGATCCGGACGTGACGGTCGAGACTTACGCTTATGATGCGCTGGGCCGGCGCGTGAAGACGACCGATCATTGTCCCGAGGAATGCAACGGGGGCGTGTGCAGCGGCGTCTATCCGGACGAGGGTAGGAAAGGGGACATTCTGTGCGCCGGTACAAACCGGCGTGGAGTAGTGGATGAAAGAGTCCGCCGCGGCGGATGAAGGAATAGCGAGCCACACCGACCCCGAGTCATGCGCAGACGACTGCAAGGTCGCCGGCGAAGCGTTGACAGGGCAACACGCAGGCCAGCCATCGGGCTCCGAAATCACGCCGTGGGGCGTACGCTACAGTTTCCAGTTTCTAGACCGGTCCAACCGTCCAACCGCTCACTTTTTTTCGCGAGCGACTTGGTCCGCCCATGTTGCCCATTTCCTCATCTCCTTCGCCGGTCCAGTCCCGCATCCAACAGACCAAGCCGAATCTGAGGCGCTGGCGGCGCGGGTTGACACGCGACATAATTAGGTATATGTTAGGGGT
>DASXUA010000742.1:0-4091 GCA_036505095.1 Phycisphaerae bacterium | reverse complement strand
CCAGAGCTTGACGGCCGGCATTGGCGGCGCGAGCACACCTCCGCAGCCGGGACTCCAATACGACCACGTCAGCGTCACATTCAACGTGGCGCCGGCCCCGGCGCCGGCGCTCGACACTGTCGGGATCAATTGCACGGGTGGGGAGTGTCCGACTGTCGCCGCGGTGGACGTGAGCGGGGCTGGACCTTACGTGATCACGCTCTCCGGAATAATACCTCCGGGCCAGTGCACGACGTTGAGCTTTGGCGGGACCGCGGCCGGCCAGAAGCTGCAGTATCAATTCCTTCCGGGTGACGTGAACCTGGATGGGGTCTCGAACACACAGGACCTGCTCTACCTCATCCAACGGATCAACGACGGTACCGCCAACTACCCGGGGAATTTCGCGCGTTACAACGTCGACCGCAGCCAGGAGTCCGGCAATCGCGTGAATACCCAGGACCTGCTTCGTCTTGTGCAGCTTCTGAACGGCGTGAACACCACACAAGCCTTCAACGGCGCGACCGTCGCGCAGTGTCCTTGAACCCATCAACTTGGGGCGAATTGGACTGAGTTGAGCGCCGCGCCGGTTGCCGGGCTTCGTAGCGGGCGATTTCTTCCTTGAGTTGGTTGATCAGGCGCTGCAGCGATGCCAGTTGGGCCCGCCTGGCCCAATTCGGGATTGACTGGTACACGGTCAAGGGACTCTCCCTGCAGGGAGAGCGCGAGAATAGCCCGGCACTTGAGTGCCGGGGTGTAACGCGCCCGCAATCGTGTGGCCGTCCCGTGGGGACGGCATGAACGTGCGGCGGCGGCGACATCGACCTTCTGGCCCATCACCCAAACTCAATCCGTCCCCGGCACGGACATAGAGGTGTGATGTGCTCGCTAACCCGGCGTTGAAACGCCGGGCTATTCTCAACGCGTCCCTCCGGGACGCGAATTTGTGCCAATCCTTGCAGCGGATGCCGACCCTATCCCGCGAACCCTCACCCCGGCCGTCTCCCCACCACGGCGGGTCTTCGACTCTCCGCGGCGAGTCTTCGACCTGCAAGGGAGAGGGAGTTTTCGACCCAAACCCGCGCGTAAGATTTCCGGCCCTTCCTCGTACAGATTCTCGGTCGCGGTGTTTCGCGCCTGCCGGATTGGGCCTCTTGCGCAGCTCAGTCCGGCTTGAGGTAAACGAAGCTCTGTCGCTGGGAGAATCAAAAATGAAGTTGTCCAATGTCGCAGTCCTCACGTGCGCGCTTCTGTTCGTGCTTGCTCCGTCGGTTTTTGCTCAGAAGTTCAGCCAGCCCTACACCATCCCGCGCGGGGCACATGAATCGCGCGTGGTGAGCTGTAGCAATCCCAACCCGCAGACGAGCTGGAAGATCGCGGCCGATGACTTTGTGTGTCCGACGGCGTCGACCATCGTGCGCGTCTGCTGGTTCGGCGTGGTGTCCAGCCCGGCGCAGCTCAACCCGCCGCCGGCCGGTGCATTGCCGCGGCGCTACGTCATCCGCATCTACAATCAGCTCCCGACCATCTGCAAGCCGAACAACGTGCTCTTCACGCAATGCGTCATTCCCTCGAACACGACCTGGAGCACCGATTGCCTCGGCCGCGTCGTTTACCGTTTCAGCGCGCCGCTCTCACCCGGCTTCCCGGCCGCGGCCAATACCAAGTATTGGCTGCAAGTTTCGGAGGAAGATGCGCGCAGCGCCACGCAGAACGCCGAAGACTTCCGCTGGTCCGGCCATCGCCCGTCCACCACGATTCCGCACAACCTGTGTCCGGCCGTGCAGCGCCTGGGGCCGGCGCCCACCTGGATCTGCCCCATCTCCGACGATTGCCCGAACCCCGTCGAAGATGACCTGGCGTTCTGCCTCTATCGTCAGACGATCTCCGGAATCATTACGCTGACCGGCGTCGTGCAGCCGGCCGTTTTCAACCTGGAGCTCTCGGACGCCGCGGGCAACCTCGTCGAGACCATGTCCGTGCGGACTGATGATGGCGGCGCCTACGCCGTCGAATCCGAGGCGCCCGAAGGCACGTATCACATGATGCTGACGGGCATGGGAATCCACCCGGTCGGCGCGATCGTGAATGTCGCCGACGGCACCGAGGCGCCGGCGAGCTTCTTCGACATCTTCTACGGCGATCTGGATAACAACGGCGTGGTCGATCTCGGCGATTACGCCCGCCTGCAGAACGGCTTCACCGGGCCGTAATGAAGAACCAGCGCGCGGCTCCCAACTCAACCCATGCGGACGCTGAGACGCTGAGAACGCTGAGTCAGAAAGGAGTAAGTCAAAAGCACCTCAGCGACTCTGCGTCTCAGCGTCTGCCGGACTTCCGAAGACCAAGGCGACCGCAAATCTGGGCACACCCGCTCCGGATTGCCACGCCTTGCGACTGGTGTGGAGCGCTGTTTTTTTGTAGAATGGCTCTTCAGCTTCTGCGTGGGTACGGGGAACACGCGCCGTGGGCCGCTTTGCAAACTATTACCGAAGCTTGTTAGCCAGCGCCGCATGCGTGGCCATCGGCGCCCGTGCACATGCCCAGGGTCTGCTCGTCGACGATTTCAACGATGGCAACGACACCGGCTGGACGCATGTCGAAGGACTGGAACCGTTCGGTTTCGGTCCGACGATCTACAGCGCCACTACCGGCCGGTATGTGATCGCCTCGTCCGGCACGCTGCCGGCGTATCCCCTGACGCTCGCGACCGGCGCCGTCTGGGAGGCGTCGGCCTCGGATCCGGCGTATTCCAATGGCACGCTGCGCGTCAACGTGCGCGTCGACAATGCCAGCACGAATTTGTTCACGGTGTTGCGCGGCAGTGCGACCAATGGCAACGGCTATGGCTTCGCGGCCAACCACGTCGTGAACCTGATCCAGATCGTGCGCGTCACCAACTTTGGTTTCACAACACTGGCGTCGGCGCCGTTCATGATGATGGAAGGACAAGACTACATTCTCGAAGGCCGCGCGGTCGGCACAGACCTGTCGCTGCGCATCTGGGCAGTGGATGGCGAGGAGCCGACGGAGCCGCAACTCACCGCCGTGGACGCGACCTACAGCAGCGGCGCGCTCGGTCTGTTCATCGCGAACCAGTCCTTCTTTTCCGGCGGCACGGGCGGGCCGCTGTCGGCCAGCTTCGATGACGTATTCTTCGAATCCGCGGTGAACATCAGCGCATCTAACCCGCCGAATCTGCATCGCGACGTCTTGCAGAACACCACCGCCGCGCTGCTCGCGCAGGGAATCGGTGCGGCCGGCACGCCGAATGAGGGGCCGGTGACCTTCGCACCCTTCAGCGTCACCTTCAGTGGCACCCCCGTGCCGCCGCCCAGCCCCGTCAACATCATTCGCTTTTGCACCGATCTCGCCGCCAACGGCCAGACCGATTGCCCGACGATCACAGTCGTCAGCGGCAGCGGCGCGGGCCCTTATCAGATCACGCTCAGCGCGCCGCCGCCGCCGCGCGAGTGCGTCACGTTCACCTTCGCCGGCACGAATGCCGGCCAGAAGCTGCAATATCAGGTGCTGCCCGGTGACACGAATCTTGATGGCATTGTCAGCACGCAGGACCTGCTGTTCCTGGTACAGCGCATCAACGACGGCACGGCGAATCTCGCGATCAATCTCGCGCGTTACAACATCAATCGCAGCCAGGAGGCCGCCGGCCCGCACGTCAACACGCAAGATCTGCTGCGCCTGGTGCAGTTGTTAAACGGCACGAATGCGACGCAAGCTTTCAACGGTGCCACGGTGGCGGCCTGCCCGTAACGTTCGGCCCGATGGTTGCTGCTGACCGGGTGCCCATGGTCGCCATCCCCGAGCGCTTGGCGTCGGTTCCCGTCTGTGCTAAAATACGCGCCGCAAGTGAAGGGCGCGCGTGTGTTTGCGCCGGGCGCGCACGACGTTTCAATTCGCGACTGACCGTAAGGTCGGCAGGGGGGAACACGCATGACTCTGCAACAGAAGCGCAGCGTTTGGGCCATGTCCGCGGCCGCGGTTTCGATCTTGCTGAGCGTTACCGCGCCGGCAGCGGGCGTCACCATCACCTGGACCGGGGCGGTCAGCAATAGCTGGCATGACCCCGGCAATTGGGACCTGAACCGCGA
>DASXUA010000741.1:0-4976 GCA_036505095.1 Phycisphaerae bacterium | reverse complement strand
GGTCATAGACCGCCGCTACAGAGTGCGCCGGTACTTTTTTGTAGATGGTCGTCCCAACTAAGATTATCATTTCGCCATTGTTACCAGTGTTATAGGAGGGGCCAGGCGGCCCCCGTCTGAGGAGCGAACAGCAATGAAAAGTGGTCGTGTCATGCGATGGCTGATGGTACTTGTGTTGTTGGCCGTGATGCCGGCCGGTGCGGTACGGGGCGCTGGTGAGAGTCCGGTAGCCAAGGCTGCCAGGGCGGGTGATCTCGCGACGGTGCGCAAGCTCATCGCCGAGCGCGCGGATGTGAACCTTCCAGCGGGCGATGGATCGACCGCCCTTTTGTGGGCGGCGTACCAGTCGGACCTCGAGATGGTGCGGGCCCTGATCGCGGCGGGCGCCAGGTTCGATGCGGCGAATAGTTACGGCGTGACGCCGTTGCTTCAAGCGAGCCGCACCGGCGACACGGCCGTGATCGAAGCGCTGCTCAAGGCTGGCGCGAATCCGTCCCTTGCGCATCCTGAAGGAGAGACGCCGTTGATGGCCGCTTCGCGCGCCGGCCGCATCGACGCCGTTCGCCTGTTGCTCGATCGCGGGGCCGGCGTGAACGCTGCGGATTTGTTTCAGCAAGAGACCGCGCTGATGTGGGCGGCGGCAGAGGGCCACGCCGGCGTAGTCGAACTACTGCTCCAGGCGGGCGCCGATCCGAATCGCAGGGCCCACGTCACCTCGTTGGCAGAACGCAAGAATGCCGACCATCCGACCGGCGGCTTCACCGCACTGATGTGGGCGGCGCGGAACGGGCACGAGGACGTGGTGAGAAGTCTGGCGAAAAAGGGCGCAGACCTGAACCTCACCAACGGCGACAGTGCGACGGCCATGAGTATCGCCATCGTGAACGATCGCTTCGACCTCGCCGCGACGCTGCTCGAACTGGGCGCCAATGCCAACGACGGGTCGTTGTACCACGCTGTTGAAATGCGCGATGCGACGACCGACTGGTATGCCCGCGACGGGTCGCAACTCCGCGCGAATCATCCCAATAAGCGAACGGCGCTGGACCTGGTCGACCTGCTGCTCAAGGCGGGCGCCGATCCAAACAAGCCTTTCGTTGGAACGCTGCACTCCACATCGATGCCGAACGGCGACTCTGCCAATGCCTCGCCCTTCTACCGGGCCGCCGTTGCTGCCGATGTCGAGGCCCTGAAGTTGATGATCGAGCGCGGGGTCAATCTGGAATGGAGCCCGCCCCAGGCCGAAGGCGGACGGGGAGGCGGACGCGGGAACGCCAACGCGGGCCGCACGCCGCTCATGGTGGCGATGAACGGTGGCAAGGGAGTCCCGCTCAATGCTGGTCCAGGGTATAGCCGCGAGGGCCCGCCGCCGTTCCGCGAGCCTTCGAATCGGGAGCCCCTCGACGCTTTGAAGCTGCTGCTCAAGGCGGGCGCGAGCCCGAATGCGAAAGCGCCCGACGGTTCAACGCTGGTGCATCAGGCGGCCCAGGGCGGCAACCTCGACATCATTCGAACGCTGGCCCAGGCCGGCGCAAAGCTTGACGTGCCCAACAAAGATGGATTGACGGCGCTGGACGTGGCAGAGGGTAAGGAGCCCGAGGGCGCCCGCGGAGAACGTGGCCGCGGCGCAACGCCGCCGCCTGCTGCGGGCGGCCGGGGCCGAGGCAAAGGTGCTGCATCCCCGAAAGAAGTAGCAGCCCTGCTGCGCGAGTTGATGGGCCTGCCACCTGCTCCTCCCGAACCGGCGGCGCCGGCGGTTGAGGCAGGGTCTGCCGATAAGAAGGGGGCGCAATGAGAAAGGCCTTGCTGGCCGCGGTGCTGACCTTGATGTCGGTCGGCCTCGCGGTGTCGGCGGGACAGAAAGCGCAGACGCCGGCTAAGGTTTCCGGCGCGCCGCCCGCCGGGCACAGCAATCAAGTAACGGACTATCGCGAACTGCTAAACCGCTACTGTGTGACGTGTCACAACCAGCGAGCGAATATTCCTGCCGGGGCCCCGCTGTACCTCGACAAGGCAAACATCGACGATCCGGCCACTGATGCCGCCGTGTGGGAAAAGGTAATTCGCAAGATCGGCGTGGGCGCCATGCCTCCGCAGGGAGCGCAGTCTCCGGGGAGCGCGGAGTTGACGAACTTCAGATCGTGGCTGATTTCCACGCTCGACCATGCCGCGGCCGGAAAGGTGAACCCGGGCCGCTACGTATTGCATCGTCTCAATCGCACAGAGTATGGCAACGCGATTCGCGATCTGCTGGGAATCGAGGTTGACGTCAAGGAGTTGCTGCCGAGCGACGGCGGAGACTTCGGCTTCGATAACATCGCCTCCACGCTGAAAACGTCACCGCTGCTGCTGGAGCGGTATCTCACGGCGGCGCTGCAGATCAGCGCTCTTGCCGTGGGCGACACGGAGGTGGTGCCGGGCGCTGCATCGTTCACCATCGGCGTGGAAGTCACGCAGGACCAGCATATGGATGGGTTGCCGCTCGGAACGCGCGGAGGCACGGTGATCCATTACAACTTTCCGGCAGACGCCGAGTATGTGCTCTCCGGCCGGTTGCTCCGAACCGTAGCTGAGGGCTACGTCGGTGTCGAAGGACACGAGACGCCGCACCAGTTTGTGATCACGATCGATGGCGAGCGCGTGTATACCGGTCCGGTCGGTGGCAAAGAAGACCACGAGCTGAGTTCCAAGGACATTCTCGAGGCGCGCGTACAGGTCGACAAGCGCATGACGGGACGTGCGAAAGTTACCGCCGGACCGCATGAGGTCGGTTTCACCTGGATCGAGAGACCCACCGCCGAACAGAATGTTTTGCAGCCCGCCCTGCGTTCGACCCAGGAAGCGCACAATCCCGCCGGCCTCCCAAGACTGAGGACTGTCAGCATTGAAGGTCCGTACAACGTGACGGGAATCGGCGAGACGCCAAGCCGCAAGCGCCTTTTCGTGTGCCTTCCGGCGGCAGCGGCCCCGGTAGCGGAGGTCTCCGCCTGCGCCCGGAAAATACTCTCGACCGTCGCGCGCCGCGCCTTCCGGCGGCCCGTCAATCCGGAGGATCTCGAGGCGCCGATGGCTTTTTACGATAAGGCGCAGAAGAGCGGCGGCTTCGAAGCAGGCATACGCGCGGGTCTGGCGCGTATCCTGGCAAGCCCGTCATTTGTGTTCCGCGCCGAGCATGACCCGGCCAGCCTGCCTGTCGGCGCCGCCCACCGCGTGAGCGATCTCGAGCTGGCTTCGCGTCTGTCGTTTTTCCTCTGGAACAGTATTCCCGACGACGAACTGTTGAGCCTTGCCATCGCGGGCCGTCTGCGCGAGCCTCGTGTGCTCGAAGCGCAGGTGCGGCGCATGGTCGCCGGCGCGGGCGCCGATTCCATGGTGTCCAATTTCACCGGGCAGTGGCTCCAACTGCGCAACCTGGATAAAGTCGTGCCGGACCTTCTGCTGTTTCCCGACTTCGACGACAACGTGCGGCAGGCCTTCCGCCGCGAGACGGAATTGTTCTTTGCCAGCATCGTGCGGGAGAATCGGAGCGCGTTGGATCTACTGGCCGCAGACTATACGTTCCTCAACGAACGGCTCGCCCGGCACTACGGTATTCCGGGCGTGTACGGCACGCGCTTCCGCCGCGTGACACTGACCGATCCGAACCGGCGCGGCCTGCTTGGGCAAGGGAGCATCCTCGCCCTGACTTCGGTCGCGACCCGCACGTCGCCCATCATTCGCGGCAAATACGTGGTATCGAACTTTCTGAATACGCCGCCGCTGCCGCCGCCGCCCGTCGTGCCGCTGCTTGAAGCGAGCGCGCCGAAAGACAGACCGTCGACGGTCCGCGAGCAGCTGGAATTGCACCGGCAGAACCCGGTGTGCGCGTCCTGCCACAAGAATATCGATCCTGTCGGCTTCGCTCTGGAAAACTTCAACGCGGTGGGCCAATGGCAGGACGCGACCAAAGATGGTTTGAAGATCGATTCGTCCGGTGTCCTGGTCGATGGGACACCGGTCAACGGCGCCGCCGAATTGGAAAAGGCGCTCCTGGCCAGGCCGGATGTTTTCGTGGGCACCCTCACGGAGAAGTTGCTGATCTATGCCCTGGGCCGGGGGCTTGAGCCATCCGATATGCCCGTCGTACGAAGTATTGTGAAGGAGGCGGCAAAAGAGGATTATCATTTCATGTCCATTATCCTGGGGATCGTCAAAAGTTCACCGTTCCAGATGCGAACCAAACTCGCTGAACCAAACGCGCTGAAGACCATCGCACAAAAAACTGTAGGGGCGGTCTATGACCGCCCAAGGGAGTAGCTATGTTCATTACGAAAAAACGCTTGTCCCGCCGTACATTCCTCCGCGGCGCTTTCGGCACCGTCGTGGCCCTGCCGATGCTGGATGCGATGGCGCCGGCGCTCTCGGCGCAGTCTCGCACGCGGCCGTTCCGGTTCGGCGCGATCTACATGCCGAACGGCATATACCCCGGGTTATGGCATCCGGAAAAGACCGGGAGTGACTTTGCGTTCAACCGCATCATGCTGCCGCTCGAACCATTCCGCGATCGGCTG
Organism: Phycisphaerae bacterium; assembly: GCA_036505095.1. Taxonomy (GTDB): domain Bacteria; phylum Planctomycetota; class Phycisphaerae; order UBA1845; family UBA1845; genus DASXUA01. Next base: position 426 of record DASXUA010000741.1, on the reverse strand, counting down.
GTCACGATCAGCAAGATGAAGGCGCCGGAAGGTTCGGTGCACATGGGAGCGAGCGCGGCATGGCTGAATGGCGTCGGTCCCGTTACCAAGGCCGGCAACTACGCAGGGATCGAGTCGAAGAAGACCATCGATCAGTACATCGCCGACAAGGTTGCGGAAGATACGCCGCTGCGATCGCTGCAGGTGGGAACCGAGGACATGGGAACGGCGGCGGGCGCCTGCGATGGCTTCCCCTGCGTTTTCTTCAATACCGTATCCTGGCGCGACGACACGAGCCCGCTGCCGGTGGGCATCAACCCGCGAGTGACCTTCGAGCGGATGTTCGGCGAGACCGGCTCGGCAAAACAGCGGTACGAACGGCTGAAGCAGAAGCAGAGCATGCTGGACTCGATCGCGCAGGAGACCGCGAAACTGCGGCGGCAACTC
>DASXUA010000740.1:0-4377 GCA_036505095.1 Phycisphaerae bacterium | reverse complement strand
GGTCATAGACCGCCGCTACAGTAAGCCCTGCTCAGGTTGCCAGATGCCATGACGGTCGAGACAGTAACGGTCGAAGCCTGCCGACTCAATCTCGGTGAGCTCCACCGACTCGATGACTTCGGCTTTTTTCATCCGTCGTTCACGTGTGTAACAACTGACGGTAGCAGGTTCGTCGCGAGCATGCGGCTGCACGTGACCGAGCCGTTGAACCCGCTGGTCATTGCCGATCCACGGGCGTTTTCCGACGGGGGATCCGCGGCAAACTCGGCCGGCAGCGCTGTGCTTCCCCGCCGGGCCGGCTACGAGGATACCGGGCCCCCGGGCATGTCGCTTCCTCGGGACGTCCGCCTGTTCGAGATCCGCGCGGATCAGATCGCCGAAGCGCTGTGGCGACCGTTTGCGGCCACGGCCCCGAAGACGCCGCGCGGCCCCATCCACCGGTTGGCCGTCACCTGCCACAATCCGCAGCAAGTGGGGGGCGGCAACACCGTCCTGTTCCGCTACATCAACTGGCTTGCTGCGCTCGGCGTTCACACGACTGTGTATTCGTGCGGATCGCCGCCGACCTGGACGCGGGTCGAAGCGAGTTTCCGCCGCTTCGATACTTACGATGAGCTCTTTGCCGCAGTGGGGGAAGAGGCGCTGATCCTGTTCTCGATGTGGCACATCGAGCCGCTGCTGCGCGCACCCCGCCGGCCGCGGCACGTCGTCCATCTGCGTCAGAGTGCCGAGCCATTTCAGTACGGCGTGGATTGGCAGAGCATGCGTGCGCGCAAGCCGGTGATCGATCTGCTCGAGAGCCTGCCGCTGGATGTGATCACCGTCTCGCCGCACCTGCAGCAGCGTTATCTGGCGGAGACGGGGTTGCACAGTCACCTCATCACCAACGGCATCGACCTGTCCACGTTCCATCCGGACGCATCGGCGCTGCGGACCCCGAGCGAGCCGCGGCTGGTCCTCAGTGTCGGTGACCCTCGACATTTTCTGAAGGGCGCCTCGGTGCTGGCCGAAGCGCTCGAGACGCTGGCAGCACGGCGTACGGACCGATCGTTCCGCTGGATCATTGCAGGTGCCGACCCGGACTATGCCCTGCCGTTTGCCGTGACGAAATCGCGAAACGTTGAAGTCATATACCGCGGGCGCGTCACCACCGGCGACATGCCACAGCTTTATTCGGCAGCCCACGTGTTCGTGAATTCCTCGTTGTACGAGGGTTTCGGCCTGCCGACCCTCGAAGCGATGGCCTGCGGCGCGCCGGTCGTACACGCCGACAACGGAGGGCTCGACGGGCTCATCCGAGATGGGCGCGATTGTCTGGTTGTGCCGCCGAACGATTCGCGTGCCATGGCCGACGCGATCGAGCGCATCCTTGAGGAGCCTGGGCTGGCGGAGAGGCTCGCTGCCGCAGCTCTCGACACAGTGTCGAAGCACTCGCTTCTCGCGCAATTCGACGCGTTTGCCGCGGCGTTCAACGACCTGCTGGAAGGCGCACTCGACGCTACGGCAGTTGCAGCGCTGCGGGAAAGCATCCGGCATGAGCAGGCTGGCGTTCCTCAGCCGGCGCCTTTCGACAAACCCGCCTCACGACGCCGGCCGCCCCTGGTTTCAGTGGTGATTCCCACCTACAACCAGGCCGACTATCTCGGCGCGGCGCTGGACAGCGTGCTGGCACAAACGTACGAGCATTGGGAGGCCGTCGTCGTCAACGATGGCTCGACCGACGGCACAGCAGCGGTCCTGGCCAGGTATGCTGCCATCGACCCGCGCATCCGGCCTTTCACGACTCCCAATCGAGGCATTACGGCCACGCTGAACGAAGGCCTGCGGCACGCCCGTGGGGAGTACTTCTGCTGGCTCAGCTCGGATGATTTGTACTATCCCGACAAGTTGCGGATCCAGGTCGAGGCGTTCGACGCGCTCGGCCCCGACTGGAGCCTCGTCTACGGCAGCTTCGATTTCCTGCAGGAGGAGACGGGCCAGATCGACAATGCCCCGATGTTGCCGCCGATTGTGCCGGGCGCGGAGTTCGCTGAGGCGTTGAAGTTCGACTTCATCGACGGCTGCACCGTGATGATCCGGATGAGCGCATTGCGGCGGGTCGGAGGCTTCAATGGTCAATACCGGCACTCACAGGATATGGAGCTGTGGGTGCGGCTGGCCTCATATGGCTTCCGCTTTCACCTGATACCGCACAAGCTGACGATCCGGCGCATTCACGTCCGGCAGTCGTCAACCACGAACATGATCCACTGCCGCTACGACGCGGCTGCGATGGTCTCCTTCTACCTGTCTCATTTCCATCTGTTCGAGCTTTATCGGTACTTCGACCCGGCGCGACCGGAGCAGCTCGAGACGTTGCTGCAACATCTGGTCAGCCGCACGTCGCACACCGAAGCCACCGTCAATCATCCGCTCCTGCGGCGGACATTCTGGGCGTGGGTCGTACAAGGCCTGTCGGCGCTGCCTGCCGACACGGCGCGGCAGGCGCTGGAGCGATGCTTTAAGCTGCTGATCAAGCAGCGTGCCACGACCGCCGTCAACGACGAGTACCTCGACTGGTGTCTCCAGACGTTGGAGGCGCCGTTCAGTGGGGCGCCGCACGATCCGGACCTGACGGTAGACGGTCGCGCCATCCTGCGTGCACCGCGCGAGGCTCTGCCCTTCGCCACAGCCCTGTTCGAGTACGCGACTCGACTGCTCATCGATTCGTCCACTCCGCTGTTTGCCCAGGAGCTGACCTTTCATGACGTCAACAAGCTCGTGGATACGCCGGCGAAACTGGCGCACAGCGCGATCCGCTATCTGGCGCAATTCAACAACCCGTACCGGGCGGTCGCCGCTGCAAACGCGGACATGGCCATGGTCCCAACATCCGCCGATGCCGCCCTGTCGCTGTTCTGCCGCCTCACCTGGCCGGGTTGCGCCGAGGCGTTCGAGCGGAGTCTCGCGTTCGATCCGTCGGCCGACTCGCTCGAAGCGGTCGATGCCGCTGAGGCGTCGATCGCAGCGCTCGATGGAACCGGCCTCGATCGGTTGCGCGCCACATGCGCATTGCCGCCGACCGACCCGCTGTTGCACTACTGGAATGCGTTGACGCTCGCACACCGGGGCCATTATCAAGAGGCTGTGACTGAAGCCTCGCGCACACGCACGCCCGGTAATAATCGGTGCGACTCGCGGATCGCCACCCGGATCGCCAATTGGACCGTGCAGGCCGAGGCGGCGTCAGTGCACGCTCGAACGCCAGACACAGCCGCGGGCCAAGCCCGGATCGCGGCAGGCTCCGCATTGGACGAGGCCCAGATCCGCGCCTTTGCGGACGGAACCTACTCGCTCTCGCTCTCGGCGCATACGCCGCATGGCGGCCGATTCCGCGCACAACTCAGGCGGCCGTACATGGCGCCCATCGACCACCTCGAGATCACCGACCCAACGGGGCGGAGCGTGACTGTGGGGCGCGCTGAGTTGCTCGACGTATGGACGCGCCCGCTGAAGCAAGGGCTCGTCCCGAACGGTCCTGGCGGATGCGAGGTGCCCGCTGTCGCGTTCACGCTCATGAATTCGTCTGGCGCAGGCGGGGGACCGGCCATGGTCTGCCGGTACGCGAACTGGCTTGCCGAGCTGGGCGTACAGGTCGCTGTCTATTCGAATGACTTTCCTCCGCCCGCACCAAAGCTGAAGGCTGCGTATCACCACATACCGGATGACGACGAGCGATATGCGCGCATCTCCGAACCGGTGGTGGTGCTGTACTCCATCCTGGAGTGGCCCGCACTGGCGAGCGCCCTGACGCCCGGCGATCGCACGGTATACCACTTGTGTCAGGGCCTCGAGGACCGCCACTATAACAATGGCACCTTCGAGGATCTCCTCGCCGCGAAACCGCTGTTCGAGGCGCTCAATGCCGTTCCCCTGGGGCGTGTGGTCGTCTCCCCCTCGCTGCAGCGCTATTTCGCGGCTCGCGACCCGCAGCCGCCTTTCCTCGTGCCCAACGGCGTGGATCTGCGCGTGTTCTCGCCGGCCGCCATCCGCCGCGGCCCGCGAATCACGGTGATGGCTGTTGGCTCACCCGAACAGCCGATGAAGGGCATCCAGGACATCCACGAGGCGCTGGCCATCGTGCGCCGGGAGCACCCGTCGTGGCCGCTCGCGCTGCGCGTCGTGGGGGGAACCGGGCGGGAGCCGGCCGGGGCCAGGACGATCGATGGTGTCGGCATCACGTATGAGCGGGCGGCGTCATCGGAGCAGATGGCGCGGCTTTACCGGAGCGCGGACGTCGTTGTCAATGCCTCGTGGTACGAGGGCTATGGCCTCCCGACCATTGAAGCCATGGCCTGCGGCGTACCGGTGATCCAGGCCGCCAATCAGGGTCTCGAG
>DASXUA010000739.1:0-14260 GCA_036505095.1 Phycisphaerae bacterium | reverse complement strand
AGCGGCGTGGAAATTCGCCTCGCGGTTTCGAAGGAGCAGATCGACTGGGACGAGCCGGTCGATCTGGTTTTGACGCTGGTCAATCGCTCCAGCGCGCCGGCGCGGATACCGTTCGAAAAACCTGGGCGGCGCGAAGCGTCGGGCGATGATCCGGCCGTCGCGCGCGGCGTGCGCGAGGTGGCCGAACTGCTCGACATCGGCGATTTCCTGAGCGTCACCGCGCCCGACGGCGAAGAGGTGGAGCTGCGGGTCGATGATATCAGCTCGAACCCGTTCATCGCGGCGGTCGTGCATTTGCGGGCCGAGGGAGGTCCGGTCATGACGCTGGCTCCCGGCGAAAAGCTGGAGTACCGCATCGCCGGATTCAATCGCACCTGGGCGCGCTACCCGCTGCTGGAGGCCGGCAGCTACAGCCTGCGTTTCAGCTATACGCCGGAGTGGGATGACCCGGTGCTGCGCGACGCCGGCGTGGGCGTGGTGCAGACGGCGCCGGTGACCATCAAAGTGCGCGCGGCCGCGCCGGAAATTGTTCGCACGCACGGTCATCCGGTGCGGATTCGCGCGGCACGCGATGGCGACGCGCTGCTGGCGACGCTCACGAATGCCAGTGATCTGCCGCTGGTGGTGAATCTGAACTTCGGACATGACGATCCGCCATCAGCGCAAGTATGGTGGGTGCTGCGGGTGGGCGAGGAGATCTTCAAGCTGCGGGCCGGACCGGAGGCACGCAGCGCGGCACTCGAAGCCTTCAGCCGCGACAAGCTCAAAGAATTGCGGCCGGGCCAGTCGGTGGAAATCGGACGAATTCCGATTTCAACCCTGGAGAGTCAGCCGCTGGCCGCGTCCTTGCCGGCCGGGGCCGAATTTCAGGTGCGCGCGAGCTGCGCTAACCGCGTCGATCTTGCCTGGCAGATGGCCCAGTCGAACCTGATCGGCAGCGACCGGGCGCCCGAGGCGCTGCGCCGTCCGCTGCCCGATCGGCTGTTCAGCTTCCAAACCAGCAGCGACGAGCTGACGCTGACGAAATCAAAATAGAATGAGCGGGTGGCATGGCTTCACGGCGTCAGCTCGCCGCAGTCGAGTCGCCGTGGCGACCGGGTAGCCATGCTGGCGCGCGAGCATGCTTACCGGCTGCGCGTGAAAGCATGCCACCCGCCGCGGCACCCAGTTGACCCGTTCACGCGGCGCCAATACACTTCTTGACGGTTTGGGTGCCCGCCTGGGCGATGTCCTGCCTTCTGAGATGTCCAGCATGGAAGAGACTCAAGCACGCGTTGAGATCCCGCTACCAGGGTCGCAGCCGGCGGTTATTGCGGCCGACCCGCACGAGGGGCGGACGCTGGTCCTGTCATGGTTGATATCGGCGGCCGTCCATGTGCTGTTGTTCATGATCCTGTTCCTGACGCCGTGGATCGTAGGCCGTGAGACGCAGGAAGGCGGGCTGCTGGTCGCACGCACCGAGCTGCTATCCGGGCCGGATGCTGATGCGCTGTCCCCCTCGCCGCAGGTGGCGAGCATGGCGCCCGAGACGGCGGATGTGCCCGACGTGGTGCCTCGGCCGCAGGAAATGACACCGGTCACAGCGGTTGGACCTGGGAGAGGTGACAGCGGGGGGACGGCCGGCCGCGTCATCGGCATCGGCACGGGCGGCGGCGATTTCGGCAAATTCGGAATCGGCGTCGGTAGTTCCGGCGGCGGCGCGACTTTTTTCAAGGTCGGCGGCAAGGCGCGCGGGGCACGCAATATCGTCTACGTGGTCGATCATTCCGGCTCGATGCTGGCCACGTTCGATGCCGTGCGCGATGAGCTGATGCGCTCGATCAACGCCTTGCGGCGCGGGCAGAAATTCCATTTGATCCTCTTCAACAACCAGGCCCTGGAAAAACCGCCGAAGGCGCTGGTGCCGGCAATCGAATCGCAGAAGCAGGCCGCGCTGGAATTCCTGCGGACCGTCGAGCCACAGGGCTCGACCAATCCGATTCCGGCCATGCAACGCGCGTTCGAGCTGCATCCCGACCTGATCTTCTTCCTGACGGACGGCGACTTCGACCCGGAACTGCTGGACCGGCTGCGGCAGTGGAACAAGGACAAGAAGGTGCGGGTCTCGACCATCGCGTATCTGAGTTTGAGCGGCAAGCCGCTGCTGGAGCGGATTGCCCGCGAGAATAATGGCGAGTTTCGTTTTGTCTCCGAGCAAGAGTTGCCTTAGCTGGGGTGGCATGCTTTCACGCGCAGCGGGTAAGCATGCCCGCGTGGCCGCATGGCTACTCGGCTGCGCGGTGAAGCCATGCCACCCTGGTGTGCTGGTGCTGGCGCTGGCGTGCGGCGCGGCGCGCGTTCGCGCGGATCAGGTCATCGTCGGCGGCCGCGATTACCCCGGCGTGACGGTGATCGCTTTCGAGAAAGGCAAGCTCGGTTTCCGGCCGGCCAGCGGCGACATCGAGCGCAGCGACTTGCGCGAGATCAAACTGATCGTGGCCGACAGCATCGCCGATCCGAAAGACTTCAACGACGCCGAGCAGTATTACAAGAACAAGAACGTCGAGCAGGCCGTCGTGCGTTACGAGCGCGCCTTGCGCAGCGCGCGCGATTTCTGGATCACGCTGATCCTGGCGCGGCTGCAACAGCTTTATAACGAGGTCGGGCCGCTCGAAATGCTGGTGGACAACTATGCGCACCTCGCCGAGCGCGACGCGCCCAGCGCGCTGGCCCTGTTGCCTGCGCCCGAATCGCTGCCGGCGCCCAAGCCGGGCGAAGTGCAGGTGAGCCTCAGGCGCTTGCTGGCGGCCGAAGGCGGCGCGACAGCGGATCGCGCGCGGGCGCCGCTGACGCTGCTGCGCTATGCGGTGATGCTGCGGGGGGGCGAACAAGGCCTGGACGAGTTGGCGCCGGCCGTCGCGACCGCGCCGCTGGACGCGGATGCCGCTGGCGCTACGGCCTACCGCCTCAAGCTCGATGCGCTGGGGCATCTGCGCGGTACGGATTTGCGCGCCGAAGTGCTCAGCGATATTGAAGAGGCGCTCGAATCGGCGCCGCAGGCGATCCTGCCCGACTTGCTGCTGATGAAAGGACGTATCCTTCTGGAGGATGGGAAGGATCGTGATACGTACATTCGCGCCGGCTGGGCCTTCATGCGCGTGGCGATACATTTTCCGGACGACGCCCGCGCGCCCGAGGGGCTGCTGGGCGCGGCGCAGGTTTATGAACGCCTGGGCGTTCCTGACAAAGCCGTTGCGCTGGTGCGCGAGTGTCTGGCCAGCAAGCCCGCCACCGAGACGACGCGCGAGCATGCGCGCGCCTTGCAGGAGCGGTTGGGGGGCACGAAGACGCGCCCGGCCGGACACGGACGGATCAAGGATTGAACGGGCGAGCGAGTCCGCGTAGGGAGGGCGAGCCTCCCGGCGAGCCGCCGGCTCGGCAGGAGCCTCGCCCTCCCCGACAGCCTCGCCCTCCCAGACAGAATGGAGCTAACGAATGCACAGGCTGCGGCTTTGCAGATGGGGTCCGCGGATCGGTTTGATGGTGGTCCTGCTTCTGGCGCTGGCGGTGCGCCGCGGCGCGGCGGCCGATCCGGCGAATCCGGGTAAGGATGCGGCGGCGGACGCCTCGAACGGCGTGGTCTACCGCGCCTTCGATCATTTCGTGGTCAAAGGCGGCTGGATCACGTGGTTCACGTTGATCCCGTTGTCACTGGCGGCGATGGCGCTGGCGATCGAACATGCCGTCTCGATCCGGCGGAAGACCATTATCCCGGCCGAGTCGGTGCAGCGCCTCACGGAGTTGATTGATCAGCGCCAATACGGCGAGGCTGTACAGTTCAGCGTGGCCGATCGCTCGGTTATTAGCTATGTCACGAATGCCGGACTGGTCGAGGCCAGCCACGGCTACGGCGCGATGGAGCGGGCCGTCGAGGAGGCCGTCGAGGACCGTACCGCGCGCCTGATGCGCAAGATCGAGTATCTCAACGTCATCGGCAACGTCGCCCCGATGCTCGGGCTGTTCGGCACGATCTACGGGATGATCGGCATGTTCGTCTCGATCTCCGAAACCGGGGGCATTCCGGTCGCGGCGCGCGTGGCCGAAGACCTGGGCGTGGCGCTGGTGACGACTTTCTGGGGCCTGCTGATCGCGATTCCTTCCTTGAGCGTGTTCGCCCTGTTCCGAAATCGGATCGATGTCTTGATGGCCGAGTGCGCCGTCGTCAGCGATCGGTTGCTGGGCGTCTTCAAGCCGCAAGTGGCGGAGGCATCCCGGCCGGCCACGAGCTTCGGCGGGCCGGTCGGCGCCTTGGCCGGCGTGCGCTGAAGCCCCTGAACCCTGCATGCCCAGAACCATCACACAAAAACGTCGGCAGGAGCGCGTCGGGTTCATCATGACGCCGATGATCGACATGGTGTTCCTGCTGATCACGTTCTTCACGCTGGTGTGCAACTTCGAGGCCGCCGAAAAGATCCATCTGGATTTGCCCAAGCCGGACGTCAGCGAAGCCAAGCGGCTCGAAGAGAAGAACCGGGTGGTGATCAACTGCGAAATGGCGGACCCGGGCCGGCCCACCTCGACGGGCGCGCTGTACCGCATCGGGCCGAACCTGCCGGAGTCGCTCGACGTGATTTCGGCGCGCCTGGCGGCGGCCAAGGCGGCCAATCCGCAGCTCAAGGTCGTCATTCGGGCGGACCGGCGGCTGCCGTTTTCCGCCGTGCGTGAGGTGATGCGCGTGGTGGCCGATAACCGCATCGAAATCATGAACCTGGCGGCGCTGATGCGCCCGGAGCGCTGAGCATGAGCCGGTCCGCACTGTCCGCCAGCGCACTCGGAGCCGAACTGGCGGCGCTGCGCGGAGCGGGCGCCGCAGTGCGCAGCGCAGCAATCGATCCGTTCGTTCCGTTTCGGCCGCGCCGCAAACGCAGCAAGCCGGCGCGCGAAGTGGGCTTCAACATCACCCCGATGATCGATATGACCTTCCTGCTGCTGACGTTCTATATCCTGGCCAGTTCGTTCGAGCAGTCGGAAGGCGTGCTGGCGTCGCGCATGCCGCGCAGCGGCGCGGTCGCCTCGGTGGCGCTGCCGATCAGTCCGGTCGTGGTGCGCGTCCAGCAGGTCGGGGTAGGGCCGAACGACTTCTCGGTCGCGATTGAGGGCGCACCGCAGCGGCCGGCGAGCTTCGAGGAGTTGACCGGGCTGCTGCGGCAGATCCAGCAGAAGCCCGGCTTCGATAGCGAGACGCCCGTGGTGATTCAAGCCGACCAGCGCGTGCGCTGGGACCACATCGTGAATGTATGGAACTCGGCCGTCCGGGCGCGATTCCGCAATATAGCCTTTAGTGAAGAGTGATGTTGACGCTGAGGCGCAGAGAACGCAGAGAAAACACTTTACCAAGCCCTCCTCGCGCCCTCAGCGTCTCTGCGACAAATTGATGTCGGACGTCTTGAAACGCTCGCTGACGCTCGCGGTTCTGATCACCGTCGGCTGCATGGGCACCTTGCGCGCTGCGCCGCCCGAGAGCCGGCGGTTTGACGATGAGGCTTTCCGCAAGGGGCTGCAAGCGCGCGGGCTGACGGAATTGCTCGAGCCGTTCCTGGAAGAGTTTCCGCCGGGCGATCCGACCGAGGCCGCGATCCTGTCGCACGACTTGAAGGTGCGCGAGTTCCACGACGAATCGCGCGCGGACGCGGATCGACAAGCAGCGCTGCGCGAGGCGCAGCGGCTGCTCGAAATGTTGATCGAGCGCAACCCGGCCGACCTGCGCCGCTTCGGCTGGAGAATGGAACTGGCCCGCTCGCTGGTCTATGACCTGGGCGAGCCGGGGGCGCTGCGCATCCTCTATCGCGGCGGGACGGCGGCCGATCGCGAGGAATTGCTGCCGGTCATGCAGCACGCGGCGCGCGTGTTGCAAGAGCTGATCAGTGCGGTGCAATCCGAAGACGCGCGGCTCGATCAGCTCTCACCCCACGAGTACGAGCGACTCGAACGCAGCGGGCACGTCGAGCGGATCGAAAACATGGGACCGCAGGCGGAATACGTGCTGGCCTGGGTACACTTTTTCTCTTCGATTGTCCGCAAGCCGCAGGCCCCGGAGCGGACCGGCGATCTGCACGAGGTGATGGCTTACCTGACCCAGCACAGCGAGTTGCTGGATACACCGCATGAAAACACTCATTACCAGGCGCAGGCGCTGCTGCTTTCCGGGCTGACGCAGCACGCGCTGGGCGACACGGCCGCAGCCCTCGCCAGTTTGAACAACGCCATCAATATCATCGCGCGCCTGCCGGATGAGGGCGAAAAGCACGACCTGCGCTGGGCCGCGGTGCTGGCGGGGATCGAGCGTATCCGCGTGCTGGCGGACCGCGGCGAGTTCGATCGCGCCTTCGCGGACATGCAGGAACTGCGGCAGCAAACGGTTGGCAGCGCCCCCGGAACGCAGGATCGCGCCGCGTTATCGATGGAGCTGACGCTGGCCTGGCTGGATGGCGGCTTGCGCCAGGCGCAGGCGGAGCAGGCCCGTAAGTCGGGCGATGAGGCTGGCGCGCGGCGCTTCGCGGCGCAGTCGCGCGCGGCGCTGCTGGCGCTCGCCCGGCGCAACGCCGAAACGCGGCGTGAAGTCTACGCGCTGCTCTTCCCGCTGGTGCGCGACGCACTGAAGCCCGGCAGCCAGGTCAGCCCCGGCGCGCTCCACCCGCTCGACCAGTGCGCGCTGATCGCGGGCCTGCTGACCGAGGCCGAAACAGCGGCGGCGCAGGCGGGCGCGGGCAGCGCTCTGCCGGTTGCGGCGCGGACAGGTTTCGAGCGGGTGGTCACGCTCGGTCAGGGCATGCTGGGCAACGCGGCGAACCTCGATGAAGAGCTGGCACCCGAGCTGATCTATAACGTGGCCGTTGCGCATTATCGCCTGGGCCAGAAAGCGGAAGCCGCGCGGCGTTTTCTGGACGCTTCGCGGAACTACGCGCACTTCGAGCGCGCCGAGTCGGCCGCCGGATTGGCCGTGCAGCTTGCCAACGAGCTGCGGCTGCGGGCATCGAGTGCCAACCCGGCCAGCGCCGGCTCGGACCAGCAGTTGTATCTCGACGCACTGACTCATCTGATCTCGCGTTTCCCAACTTCATCGGCGGCGAAGTACTGGAAGTATTTTTTGGCCGAGGCGCTGGAGAACCAGGGCCGCTACGAGGAAGCCGCGCGGCGCTTCGACGAGATTCCGCCCGAGCATGAGCATTATCTGGAAGCCCGCTTTCACCTGGCGCAGTGCCGGATGAACGATCTGCTGCGCAGCGTCGCGCCGCCGGGGCGACCCGCCAGCCGGCCGGCACGGAACGACGCGGTGCCCATCACGCAGCGCGCCGACGAAATCGCTCGCCTGCTGAACGATTTCATCGAGGCGGCGCGCCAGCGGCTCGCGTTGCCGGCTGCGGGGACGGAATCGCAGCCGGCGCGCGACGAGACGCTGCGACGGCTGGTGCCGCTGGCCGAAATAATGAAGGCGGAGCTAAACACCTTACCCGGCGCCGATCGGGCGGCCGACGCATTGCAGACGCTGGCCGGCTTCGAGGAACGCTACGGCACTGCCGGTCCATATGCGGCGCGCGTGCTGCGGGCGCGGCTGGCGGCATACCAGCAGCTTGGCCGGATCGACGAGGCCGCACGCATCATTCCGCAATATGTCAACGCCGATCCGGCCCATGCCGGTCCGCTTCTGCAAAGTCTTTATGAACCGCTGGTCGCGGATTACGAGCGCGCCGCGCGCGAGAATTCACCCGCGGCGCAGAGCCGGGCGGAGACGGCGCTGCTGATCGCGCGGCAGCTTGTGCAGTGGTCGCAGCGCTCCGACGCGCGCGTGGCGGAGCAAGATCGTTATGCCTTTCGCGTGCAGCTTGGGGAGTCGTTGCTGCGGGCCGGAAAACTGGACGAAGCCAAGGCGGAATTCGCCGCTTGCCTAGCGCTGGATGCCAAACGAAATGCGGATGGCAAGCCCCACGACGCGCGCGTGCTGTTCGGGCACGCCGAGGCGGCTTATCGCGCCGGCAATTACGAGGCCGCCCTGCCCGAATTCAACCAGGCCTTTCGCCGGGCGCCGGATGGCGATCCACTCTGGTGGCGGGCGCTGCTGCGCGATCTGCAATGCCGCACGGCGCTCCAAGGCGACCCGAACGATATCCTCAAGGTGATCCGCCAGCAGCGCACGCGCCATCCCGACCTGGGCGGCGAGGCCTTCAAACGCGATTTCGACGCCCTTTTCGAAGAGAATACCAAACGCCTCGGACATTGACGCTGCGCATCCGGCGCCCGAAGATCAGATTCCATGTATCACACGCTGAAACTCGATGCCGACCGCTCCGCGCTGCTGGTGATCGACATGCAGCAGAAACTAATGCCGTTGATCGCCGATCACGAGCAGGTGATCGGCCACGTGCAGCGGCTGATCCGCGGCGCGGCGCTGTTCGCTGTGCCGGTGATCGCGACCGAGCAGTATCCGCAGGGGATCGGTGCGACTGATCCGCGCATCGCCGGCGAATTGCAGCGGGCCGCCGCGCGGATTCATCAGAAGCTGACTTTCAGCGTCTGCGGCGACGATGTCTTGCGCGCCGCGCTGAACGAGCTGGATCGGGCCCAGATCATCGTCGCGGGAATCGAGACGCACGTATGTGTCCTGCAGACGGCCCTCGACCTGATCGCGCAGGATTACGGCGTTTTCGTGTGTGCGGACGCGACCGGCGCTCGCGGCCGGCTGGATTTCGACGTTGGGCTGCAACGCATGCGGCAGGCCGGTGCGATCGTCACCACGGTCGAGTCGGTCCTGTTCGAACTATGTGGCGCGTGCGGGACCGAGCGGTTCAAGCGGATGTTGGAACTGATCAAGCAAACTTCGTAAGCACCAGGTGCTGCATGCGTAACTCGCGCAACAAGAATGGCACGGATTCGTCGGTCGCGGCCGGCAAGCCCCTAAGAACTCGGGAGCCCTTGGGTATCCCTGCGCGGGATGTGAGTCGTGCGCGCCAGTCGAGCACCAGCACTCGTACGCTAAACGATCGGTCCGAGCGCCTGATGACAAACCGTCAGCGAGAGCTCATTCGCGAGAATGGAGTGCGGCTGATGCCGCTGCGCGTCGACCAATACCATGACATGATCGCCAGCGGGATTCTCCAGGAAGGCGCGCCGTACGAGCTGCTGGATGGGCTGATCGTTCGAAAGGATCGTAGCGGCGTAGGGGAAAATCCGATGAGTGTTGGCTTGGGCCACGCGTGGGCTGTCAAGAACCTCGGAAATTTCGACGCCAAGTTGCGGCGCCTGCGGTGCCACATGCAGACTCAGCAGCCGGTGACGCTCGCGCCTTATCATGAACCGGAGCCAGACGGCGCGATTGTTGTCGGATCAATAGACGATTACCGCAAGAAACACATAACGGCCAAGGATGTGCTGTGCATCATCGAGGTGGCCGACTCTTCCCTGCAGTTCGACCGTAAAGTCAAGCTGCCCATCTATGCGGATAGCGGCATTCCTCAGTACGTGATCATTAACCTGCCGGAGCGATTAGTCGAGTTGTACGAGCAACCGCTGCCGGGCATGGGGCGCTACGCACGCTCAACGACGCTGCGACCGGGCCAAAGCATCGCACTGCGCGCTGCGGCCGGACGTGAGCTGAAAGTACCGATTCGGCGCCTGCTGCCGTAACGCACGGAGTATTACGCGGGTGGCATCAGAGGCAGATTCCTGGAGAGACGACGACGATGAAGATGAAGCCGAACAGCTTCCTTGCCCGGCCTGCGGCCAGTGGGTGTACGAGGAAACCGAAAAATGCCCGCATTGCGGCGACTGGATCAACCCGCGCAGTCGGGCCGCAAAATCGAAGCCGTGGGTCTGGATGACGGCATTGGTGCTGGTCGTTATTCTGATCCTGCTGGCGGTACACGGCTTTTAGCTTAGCGAGATGAAAAGGGTCTCGAAATCTCAGACTTTGATATCTGATACTTGAAATCGGAAATTTTCATGAGCTTCCCTGACATTCGCATGCGCCGACTGCGCCGCACGCCAGCTTTGCGGCGACTCGTGCGGCAGACGCGGCTTTCGGTGGACGATCTGGTAGCGCCGCTGTTCGTTCGGCCGGGAACGAACGTCGCGCGGCCGATCGCCTCGATGCCGGGCGTCAGTCAACTTTCGGCGGATCACGCCGTGCGCCAGTGCGTCGAACTGGAAGCCGCAGGTGTGCCGGCGATCATTCTGTTCGGCATTCCGGACCACAAGGATGCAGTCGGTAGCGAAAGCTGGAGCGACGAGGGCGTCGTACAACGGGCCGTGCGCGGCATCAAGGAGCGCTGCAAGAGCCTGGCGGTCATCACCGATGTGTGCTTTTGCGAGTACACCGATCACGGCCATTGCGGCGTGGTGCGCACGCGGTCAGACAGCGTCAAGGATGTCGATAACGACGCCACCCTGGCGAACCTCGCCAAACAGGCGGTCAGTCACGCGCGCAGCGGAGCGGACGTGGTCGCGCCTTCGGGCATGATCGACGGCGCCGTCGGAGCCATCCGTGAAGCGCTCGACGAGGCCGGCTTCGCCGATGTCGCTATCCTCTCGTACGCGGCCAAATTCGCCAGCGGCTACTACGGTCCGTTTCGCGAAGCGGCCGAGTCCACTCCCGAATTCGGCGACCGCGCCACCTATCAGATGGACCCGGCCAATGCCGACGAAGCGCTGCGCGAAGTCGCGCTCGATCTCGAGGAAGGCGCCGACATCGTCATGGTCAAGCCGGCCGTCAACTATCTCGATATCCTTTGGCGCGTTAAGCAGCAGTTCGGTGTGCCGACGGCGGCCTATCATGTCAGTGGCGAGTACGCCATGATTAAAGCGGCCGTGGCCAATGGCTGGCTGGACGAGCAACGCTGCGTGCTCGAAACCACTATAGCCATCAAACGCGCCGGGGCCGATTTTATCCTAACCTACTTCGCCAGGGATTTGGCCGGATGGCTCAGGGGCGGGTGAGGCCCGGGGGAAACTTGTCCGAACAGCGTTCCGAGGTGTCTCGCTCGTTATTCCGGCGCGCTGCCGCCGCGGCCGAGTTGGCCGACACCGGGCTGCGCTGTCCCGAATGCGACTACAACCTGACCGGCGTGCAGGGCGCCGTCTGCCCGGAATGCGGCCGGAAGATCGACCCTACCCTCGAACCGGCGGCAGTCTCCGCCGGCAGCGGTGCGCATCGGGCACTGGTCGCGCTGCTCACGATGCTGGTCGGGCTGCTGGCGTGCACGGCCGCGGTGGTCTTTGCGCTCTCGACGCGGCGCAGCTCGCCCGGGCTCATCTGGGAATCGATGACGTTTCTGGCGGGCGCCGCGTGCCTGGCGCTATTTGCGCTGGCGATCCGGCTGCGCTTGTCCTGGCCGCTGCGCATGACGCTGTTGCCCGCAGCCTGCACCGCGATCGCGGCGCTGCAGATCGCGGCGAGCCTCACCGTGGTCATTGCGGAGACTTTCGCGCGCTCCTGGGGCGTCCGCGAAGCTGCCGTGCTGCTGGCGTTCTTCTCGATTCCCGGTTGGGTGCTGCTGGTGGCGCGCTGGGTCGCGTTTCGGCCGGCGACCCCCGACGCGGCGCGCACAGCACCGCGTGCCGCGGCGGCCGAGTTCAACGGTGCCGCGCCCGGTGCGGCGCCGTTTGTGGTCGAGGCCTGCGGCCGCTTCGAGCCCGGGCAGGTGCGTGTCGAATGGATCGACCAGCCGCGCCCGACGACAGCGCTGCTCGAGACGCTGATCGTGGACACCTGGTGCGAGAAGCAGGCGCACGCCGCGCAAAATGGCCAATTACTCTACAACGGCGCACTGGCACGCTTGATTGCGCTCAATGTGCAGTCTGATCCGGGGGGCGCGCGCCAACTTCGACTGCTGGCTGGGCCGACGGACTACCGCGATTTCGTCGGGACCAACCTCTATAACGCGCACTTGCTGGCGACGTTGGGGAGCGAGTTTTTCTCGAACCCGATCGGCACGACGGCCGCGGTGATCACGTCGGACGGCTATCTGCTCTACGGGCGGCGCAACTTGCGCGTGGCGTTCCACGGCGGATACCTACACACCTTCGGCGGCGGGCTGGAGCCGGCCGACCGCGACGACGACGGCACGTTTGACGTGTTTGCCGCCCTGCGGCGCGAGCTGCGCGAGGAGCTGCACCTGGCCGAACGCGACGTCGCACATCTGATCTGCACGGGTGTGGTGCGCGACGTGCAGATTCATCAGCCCGAAGTGTTGTTCGATGCTTACGTCGGGCTGCCGCGCCGCGAAATCCTGGAACGCTGGGACCCCGAAGCCCTGCATCAGGAGCACCAGGCGATCGAGTTCTGCCACGACGAGCCCGATGCGCTGGTGCCTTTCATCCATCGGGCCGGGAAGATCGCGCCGGTGGCAATTGCCTCGCTGCTGCTGCACGGGCGGCTGAACTGGGGGCAAGACTGGTACGAGAGCGCGGCGTACGTGCTGTTCGGGGAGCTGCCAGCGGAAGTGTCCGTGCTGCGTTGAGGGGATCACGTCGCGCGTGCCTCGCGCGAAGCTTCGAAGCGGCCCCAGCGCAGCGCGAGCGTCGGCAGAACGAGCAGGTTCAAGACCGTCGAGGTTGCCAAGCCGCCCAAGATCACAATTGCCATCGGGCCTTCGATCTCGCGACCCGGCTCGCCGCTGCCGATCGCCAGAGGCAGCAGGCCCAGCCCGGTCACCAGCGCGGTCATCAGCACAGGCGCGAGGCGCTCCGAGGCGCCGCGCAGCGCTGTTTCCGGTGTCCAGAGCGCGCCCTCAACCGACACGAGGTGCTCGTAATGCGAGATCATCATGATCGAGTTGCGCATCGTGATGCCGAAGAGCGTGACGAAGCCGACCAGTGAACCGACGGATAACCAGCCACCGGTGAAGAAGACGGCCAGAACTCCGCCGACGAGCGCGAACGGCAAATTGGCCAACACCAGCGCCAGATTTCGGCCGTTGTGGAACGCAATCGCCAGCAGCAGGACGATCCCGACTCCGGCCAGCAGAGAGTGCAACAGAAGTTCCCGCTGCGCCGCGGCGCGCGCCTCCGCCTCGCCGGCGAAAACGGCGTAGACTCCGGCCGGAAGCTGGACCTGTTCGGCGATTCTGCGCCGGGCTTCGTTCACGAACGAAGTCACGTCCCGGCCACGGACGTTGCAGGTCACCGCCTGCCGGCGACGCGCGCCTTCATGCAGCACGACATAGCGCCCGGTCGTGGAGAATACCTCGGCCAACTCACCGAGCGGCACGAGTGTACATTGCGAATTTCGGAGCAGCAGCGCGGCGATGTCCTCCGGATTTCGCCGGGCCGAAGGCTCCAGGATCACGACCACGTCGAAAACGCGGTTACCCTCGTGAACCTGAGACACGACCGTGCCCTGGAAGGCCGCCTGCACCGCCTCCAGCACGCCCACCCGCTGGAACCCGAACTGTCGCAGCCGTTCGGTGCGCAGCCGCACGACAGCCTGGGGCGAACCGGGCGGCGATTCCACCTGCACGTCGGCGGCGCCGTCGATCGTGGACATAACCTGCGCTACGTCGCGGGCCTTGGCGTCGATCGCGTCGAGGTCGTCGCCGAAGAGCTTGATGACCACGTCGCCCGTGGTTCCGGCGATGGTTTCCTCAATGCGCTCGGTCAGAAAGGGCTTGATGGCGAAATAGACGCCCGGAAACTTGCTGAGCGTCTCACGCATCTCGGACTGCACGAACTCGGCTTCCTCGCCGTGCAGCGGCACCAGGTCCACGTTGAATTCGCTGTAGTGCGTGCCCCAGGTGTCGTCGGATTGCTCAGCGCGGCCGGCGCGCTGCGCGACCGAACGGATATGCGGGTTTTCGAGCAGCGCCGCAGTGACTTCGCGGCCGACCCGCAGCGACTCGTCCAACGACGTTCCCGGAACGGCCGACATGTGCACGATGAAGTGCCCCTCGCGAAACTCTGGCAGGAATGCGCCGCCGAAGAACGGCAGCGTGGCCACCGCTGCCAGGCACAACACCAAGGCCGTCAACATCACCGTGCGCGGGCGGCTGGTCACCGCCGAGAGCAGGCGCGTGTAGCGTGGCTTCAGCGCGCGCAGCAACGGCGGCTCACCGGCCCCGCGCCGACCGCGCGGCAACAGCAGCATGGACAACGCTGGCGTGATGGTGAGCGCTACCACCAGCGATGCCATCACGGCCAGAATGTAGGCGACGCCCAGCGGCGCAAACAGCCGCCCCTGGATCCCGCTCATCGTCAGCACCGGCACGAAAACCAGCGCGACGACAAACGTGGC